>VBMC01000298.1 GCA_005879015.1 Methanobacteriota archaeon | reverse complement strand
TTTCCAGCTCCATGTTAGCAATATGCATCGAGGGCAGTAAATAAGTACGTCGTATATACGATATCGCGCGGATACCATCTCGGCCCCGATCATCCAGCTCACTGGATACGAATCGACCCTATCGGACGGACCCCCGCCGACCCTCTCCAACACGGCCAAAAGCCTCATGAGGCCGCTCGGAATCCGAAGGTACGGATGGAACGAGAGGTCGATGTGTTGGTCATCGGAGCCGGACCGACCGGCAGTACGGCCGCGAAGTATGCCGCGCGCGGAGGCGCCGATGTCCTCCTGGTCGAGAAACGCTCCGAGATCGGGACGCCTGTACGGTGCGGGGAAGGGGTCGCGAAGCGATGGCTGGACGAAATCGGCCTGACGCCGTCGGGGGAGTTCATCTGTCACGAGGTTGAGGGGGCCCGTGTGATCGCACCGGACGGGACCGCCCTCATCGTCGATGAGACTCGCGCGGGGAACGAATGCGGTTACGTCCTCGAGCGCGACCTGTTTGACCGGTATCTCGCGAAAGAGGCCGCGAAGGCAGGCGCGGAGATTCTGATCAAGACGAGCGCCGTCGGACTCCTCCGAGACGACGGACAGATCATCGGGGCGCGATGCGAGCACATGGCCGAGACGTTCGAGGTACGCGCGAAGGTCGTCATCGGCGCGGACGGTTTCGAGAGCCAGGTCGGACGCTGGGCGGGACTCGAGACGCACCTCCGCACGCGAGACATCGACGCATGCCTGCAGTACACGATGGTCGGTGTCGCGGGAGATCCTCGGTACAACGACGTCTACCTCGGGAGTTGTGCTCCCGGCGGCTACGCGTGGGTCTTCTGGAAACAGACCGATGTGGCAAATGTTGGGATCGGCGTGAATCTCTCAAGGATCAAGGATCGCGCGGAGGCGAAACGGTACTTGGACGCCCTCATCTCTCGGACGCCGACCTTGGCCAAGGGCGAGATCATCGAGGAGGTGGCCGGGGCCGTAAGCGTATCCATGCCGCTGGAGAAGACCGTCGCTCCGGGTCTGATCCTCGCCGGTGACGCGGCGCGCTTGATCGATCCCCTCACGGGCGGGGGGATCCTGAACGGCTGTCTCTCCGGCAACACTACCTCATCAAGGAGCGTCTGATCCGACTCGATGACGAGACGGTCAACAAGGCCGTACACGCCGTCCTGGAGGCGAAGGTGAAGCGAATCACCGCGGCGACCGTTCTCGATGCGATCCGCCAACACGAACCAGGACTCTTAGCGCTCTTCGAAGGATTCCTTTGAATCCTCGACCTCAGTCCTTCTGGAGATCCTCGCCGCCCTCGAAGACCTGCTGGACCTGGTTGTAGATCTCGTCGAAACCGAACGTGATCTCGGACGACACAGGATGGACGCGGCGGTACACGCCGATCGACTCCATGCTCTTCAAGAACTCCACGTCCAAAAGGGTCTTCGGCGTCGCGCCGTCCGCGAACAGTCCCTCGTACAAGGCAAAGGGGTCCAGAGACCACTTCACGATCCGCTCGAGCTCCTCTTCGGAGAGAAGGTCCGACTTGCTGAGGACGTTGACGAACGGAAGACCATGGCGGAACTGGACTGTTGCGCTCAGCAGGACGGAGGAGACGAACCCCGAAGCCGATTTCACCAACGCGGGGTCGTTCAGATACACGAGGGCCGAATCCTCCCGACCGAAGGCATCGATCAGGACCGGCCCCGACGCCCGAAAGGTGAACAGCTCGATCTGACCCGGCGTGTCGATCAGGATATAGCTCGTCTCGAATGTCTCGAGGACCTCCGCGAGCTCCCGCGCGTTCATCGCGATCATGTCCGCGGCCGCGACCTGCGCGCCGTTCGGACCGAGGTCCTGCTCCTCCATGATCTCCGAGAGATTCACGTAGTCGCGGACGTCGAGGTCGGGCGAATACTGGAGGGACTCGGCGCCAGGATCCAGATTGACCGTGACGCAATCGAGGCCCTGCGAGTTCATCCACAGCTGGAAGGCGTACACCATCGTCGACTTGCCCGATCCGGCCGTCCCGAGGAAGTATAAGTTGCGAGCCATGGATGCTTCGCGTACGTGCCGGCTCCACATGAAGTTCGCGGTAGCGGTGGACTCGCGGTCGCGGCCGCCCTCCCTTCATAAAATCATTGGTCGTGGCCAACGCACGAAGGTTGAAACAGCCCGGCGAACTTGCGGGGCACATGGCCACCGAGCGGAAGTTCAGTCGATTCAACCCCGTGGCTCGACCGATGACGACGCATGAGATCCCAGAAAGTGGATTCTGCCTTTCGGCGTTCCTCGTCATCGGCGAGACCGGACACCCGGAAAACATCCTGATGGGGCATCTCGATCCTTCGGCCCCTTGGGACCACGTGGGAGCACTGGATCCGGAGCGGGCAGAGGCAAACAGCAAGGGATGGATGCTCCCCTCCTCGCACCTGATGATCGGCGAGTCCCCCCAGGCCGCCGCCGAACGGATCCTGAAAGAACAGCTCGGCCTGCCGGCGTCGCCCCTCAAAGGCCCGTTCGTGTTCTCGGAGGTGTACGGGCCGAAGAACCACTGGGACTTGGAGTTCATCTTCGTCGGGGAGCGGGATCAGGTCGGGCAGCAT
>VBMC01000063.1 GCA_005879015.1 Methanobacteriota archaeon | reverse complement strand
CTCTTCCCGAAGGATGCGGGACGCTACATCACCGCCGGCGTATGGGTCGCGGAGCGGTCGGGGGTCCGGAACTTATCGTTCCATCGGATCCTGGTCCTGGGCAAGACCCATGGGGCCTGCCGGATCGTGCCGCGTCATCTACGGCACATGTACAACGAGGCGATGGCCGCCGGGGAGGAGCTGAAGGTCGCCGTGTGCATCGGCCTCGATCCGTGGAACCTCCTCGCCGGCGGGACCTCCGTGGAATTCGGCGTGGACGAAAGCCGGATCGCGTCGGCCCTCACCCAATCGTCTCTGGGCAGGCCGGTCGACACGGTCCGCATCCGGAACGGCCTCACCGTCCCCGCGGAAGCGGACTACGTCCTCGAGGGCCGGTTGACCAAAGAGACGCACGACGAAGGGCCTTTCGTCGACGCGGTCCGCACGTACGATCGGGTGCGAAAGGAGCCGATCCTGGTCGTGGAACGCGTCTATCGCCGGAAGGACGCGGTCTTCCACATTATCGTGGGGGGCCTCGACGAGCATTTCATGTTCATGGGGATGCCGCGGGAACCGGTCATCTACCAAGCCGTCTCCCGGGCGGTCCCCCATGTGGGGGCCGTGCGGCTCACGGAAGGCGGATGTGCGTGGCTCCACGGCGTTGTCTCGATCCGGAAGCAGCATCAGGGGGACGGCAAGAACGCCATCATGGCGGCGTTTGGGGCGCACACGTCGATGAAACAGGTCGTCATCGTGGACGAGGACATCGACGTGTTCAATGACCGCGACGTGGAATGGGCGATCGCGACCCGGTTCCAGGCGGACCGCGGCCTCGTCGTCCTCCACGAGGTCCGCGGGTCCTCGATCGATCCAAGCGGACGGGATGGCTTCACGTCGAAGATGGGCATCGATGCCACGAGGCCGCTCGGCTCCGATCCGGCGATGTTCGATAAGGCGACCTTGTAGCCGAAACGGTGCGCAATCCAGTCTGAGAATCCCGGGTGAATCTTCATTACCGGGCAGAGACTCGGCGCGGCCGATGCGCCGGATCGCCCTCATCCTGGCGTTCGTCCTCGCGCTGCCAGCAGCCGTCGCCTGGGTCCGACTCCCACCGGGGGAACATTGGGAAACCCCTCATGACACCGGGCCTCAGCTGATGCCTCCGAATCCCGCGGTGGGCACATGGCCGCCGTATCTCCGACGGCAGGCGCCCGGGCCGCTGCCGACTCCCGCACAGACGACCGGGGTCGCGCGGATCGTCGTCCTCCTGATCGACTTCACCGACGTCGCGCATGATCCGAGCCACGACGGTCCCTACTTCGACGTCCGGATGAATGCCGCGGGCGGGTCGGCGCATTCGGTGGGCTCGTATTACCAAGAAGTCTCCCGGGGTGCGCTCACCGTGAACGCGACCGTGATCCCGATGTGGTTCCACAGCACGCACCCCATGTCGGACTACGGCGCGGACAGTGCCACGGGCGTGGACGACGCGAACGGACCAATCTATCGTCTCGTTACAGAGGCCGTGCGGGCCGCTGACGCGACCGTCAACTTCGCGCAATTCGACACGAACGGGGACGGTGTCGTCGATCACCTCATGGTGGTCCATGCCGGCGCAGGGCAAGAGTCGAGCCCATCGAACAAGGACCTCATCTGGTCCCACCGATGGGACGTCCTCGACGCGGATCCGACCACGCCGGGCCCTCAATCCCTGACTGCGGACGGGGTCCAGATTTACGGCTACACGATGGAAAGCGAGGATTTTGTCATCGGCACGGTGGCCCATGAGTTCGGCCACGACCTCGGATTGCGGGACCTCTACGACACGGACGGCTCGTCCGCCGGGGCCGGCGTCTGGGACATCATGTCCCTGGGTTCCTGGAACGGCGCGCCCGCGGGTTCGAGCCCCGCCCACATGAGCGCTTGGTCCCTCCTCCGGCTCGGATGGGTCACGCCCACCGACGTGAGGACCGCGCAAGTCGGCGCCGCGGTCGATGCGATCGAGACGTCTGGGAAGGTGTTCCGCCTGAGCCTGTCCGGCACGACCTCGGAATATTTCCTCATCGAGAATCGACAACCGATCGGATTCGACACCGCCCTCCCCGGGAGTGGCCTGCTGATCTGGCACGTCGACGACTCGCAGACGTCGAACGATCAGGACAACCATCGCCTGCTCGACCTCGAGGAGGCCGACGAAGGCGTGTCGGGCGATCGGCCCACCGACTCGGGGGATCCGTGGCACGACACCGCCGCGGGATGGGGCCCGGACACGACGCCGGACAGCCGGGCCTACGACGGGTCCGTCACGGGTTGGCGGATCCGGGACATCTCGGCGAGCGCCGCGACGATGACGGCGACCATCGCGCATGACGTAACGAAGGACCTCGCCGTGTCGGCAATCCGCGTGCCGTTCATGGAGGCCGAAGGCAGGATGGTTCGGACCGAGGTTGACGTGCGCAACGAGGGCCTACAAGCTTCCGACGTCACCCTGCAGGTCGAGGTATATCGAGATTCCTTTCAGGCGTCGGCGCGCGTGACCGCCACGACCTTCAGCCGCCTCGGACTCGCGTCCCAGACGACGGCCACGTTTCCGCTGAACTTCACCCCGGTCTCGACCGGCCGATACCTCGTTCACGCCCTCGTCGTCGGCGCGAACGACGAGATCCCTTCGAACGACGAGCGCGTCGCCCACGTCCTCGTGAACTCGTTCCTTTTCCGCGACCCCGTCGTGAATGCCGGCGGCTGGATGACGAACGGCTTCTCGAATGATCCCGACCGATGGCGGGTCGTGAACGACACGGACCTGGATGGCGCGTCGCACAGCCGACCCAGTGCGTGGCGGTTCGGCTACGTGGCGACCCTCCTGCCGAATCCCCTGCCTCCGGCGTGGCATACGCTGACGTCGCCCGCCATCAGCGTCTCGCCAAGCCCCACCTTCCTGATCTTCTACCACCGGTACGACCTCACGGGCCGGACCGTGGAGATCCTCCCCGTTACCGCGAACGACACGGACGAGGCCCACGTCGAGGTAAGCTATGGCGGCGGGCCGTGGATCCAGCTCGCACGTTACACGGGACGAGACTTGAGTTGGCAGGGTTCATCGCTGAACCTGACCGCGAACATCACGGGCCCGATGACGCTCCAGGTGCGTTTCAACGCGAGCTCGAACGTCATGGGGAAGGCGGGCGGGTGGTGGATCGACGACGTGATGATCGCCTCCCTCGGGCTCGGTCGCGCCGCCCTCTTCCTCGGATCGGTCGGTCCGTTCGAGGCGCCCGCAGGAGCAATCGCGCACATCGCCCTGAAGCTCGCGAACGTCGGGGACTACGAGACGGACTTCCGCCTCGACGCGATCCTGCCGGCGGGATGGGACGCGAATCTGGAAGGAGGTTCCGGCGGCCTCCTCCGGGGTCGCGTCGTGCGCCTCGGACCCGATAACGACGCGGCGCTTCGGATCGCTCTGACGGCGGCAGCGAACGCGACCGTCGGCGCGACCTACTCCGCCGTCATCTCCGCGTCTGCGGTGACCGACCCCAGCGCGAAGGCGTCGATGACGATGTTGGTGAAGGTGTCCAGTGGCTTTCCCTGGGAGCTCGTCGTCGCGGTCGGGTCCTTTGCCGCCGCGATCGCGATCTTCGCGGTCGTCGTCCTCCGTCGGCGACGTCGTCCGCGGACCTAGTGCAAAGGATTATTCGCACACCCCGACGTTCCGACGACGTGGCCGTCACGCACGAGCTGCTGCGCCGCGGAGCCGTCGAGGAAAGAGCGTACCAGGTGAACATCGCCCGCGCTTGCCTGGAGCGGTCCACGCTCGTCGTCCTTCCGACCGGCATGGGGAAGACAGTCGTCGCGGCGATGGTGATCGCCGAGGTCCTCCGGCGAAAGGGCGGCAAGGTCCTCTTCCTCGCACCAACGAAACCCCTCGTCGAGCAGCATGCGGCCTCCCTGCGGAAGGTCCTCGTCGTCGATCGGATCGCCCTCTTCACCGGCGAGGCGACGTCCCCTGAAGAGCGCGAACTCCTCTGGCGGGAGAACAAGATCGTCGTGTCGACGCCGCAGGTGATCCGGAACGACGTCCGGGCGGAGCGGATCTCCCTGGACGAGGTGAGCCTGGTCGTGTTCGATGAAGCCCACCGCGCGGTCGGCGACTACGCGTACGTCGACGTGGCCGCCACGTATAAGGAGGTCCCCGGACGGCTCGTCCTCGGGATGACCGCGTCCCCCGGGTCCTCCGCGGAGAAGATCCTCGAGGTCTGCGGGAATCTCGGGATCACCGCGGTCGAGATCCGGACGGAGTACGACCCGGACGTGGTCCCGTACCTCCATGACCTCGAGGTCCAGCGGATCCCGGTGGAAGCCCCCGATGTCTCGAAGGAGATCCGGACGTTGCTCCAGGTCGTCCTCGAGGAGCAGGTCGAGCGACTCAAGAAGATCGGGTTCCTCGCGGGCAAGCCGAAAGTCAGCCTGAAGGACCTTCTCGCGGCCGGCGACGAGGCTCGGAAGCGACTCGACTCAGGTGTGCGCGACGGCCGGCTGTACGGCGCGATGACCGCGCAGGCGATCGCGATGAAGGCGAACCACGCGATGGAACTCGCGGAGACCCAGGGCCTCGGTTCCCTCCGTTCGCACTTCGACAAGATGGAGGCCGAGACCAAGTCGAAGGCGGACGTCCAATTCCTGAAGCACGCGAAGGTGCAGGAGGCGATCAAGCTCGCGCGCGAGTCCGACGTGGAACATCCGAAGCTCGCGAAGACGGGATGGGTCGTGCGGGAGCAGTTCATGAAGAAGCCGGACTCCAAGGTGATCGTCTTCGCCCACTATCGGGAGACGGCGGACAGGGTGACGCAGGAACTTGCCCGCATCCCGGGCCTCCGACCGGTCCGGTTCGTCGGGCAGGCCTCCCACGGGAACGACATCGGACTGTCGCAGAAGGAACAGGTCGAGATCCTCGAGAAGTTCAAGGCCGGGGAGGTGAACGTGATCGTCGCGACGTCGATCGGGGAAGAAGGACTCGACATTCCGCAGGTGGACCTCGTCGTCTTCTACGAGCCCGTCCCCTCCGAGATCCGGACGATCCAGCGTCGCGGTCGGACCGGGCGCAGCGCGGCGGGACGCGTGGTCATGCTCGTCACCACGGACACGCGCGACGAAGCCTACTTCTACAGTGCCCGTCGGAAGGAGCGAAAGATGCACCAGGAGCTCGATCGCCTGCGGAAGGAACTCCGGCAGAAGATCTTCGTCGGGGAACCGGGCGGCGAGACGTTCGTCGCCCCGGCTCCCGAGCAACGGATCGCGACGCTCGGGGAAGAGACCCGCCAGGAGCCGAGCCCACGACCGCAAGAAAGGCCGCCATCGAAGAAGGGACAGACGAAGTTCGACGACTTCTGAGAGACGGTTCGATTTTATACCCGACACGTCCGTATCGAGGTGAGGGCCTCCGTGACCCGTTGTCCCGAGTGCGGCTGGGAGATCGACCCCGAGGACGAGATGTGCCCGAACTGCGGGGCCTACCTCGCGGACTACGAGGACGTCGAGCCCTCCGAGGGATGAGGACCTCAGCGGCGGAACAGGTCCTTCGCGGCGCCCTTCATGAATTCTCCGAAGCCTCCGCTCGGCGGCGGGATGTCGCCGCGGATCACCTCGCCGGAGGCGGCGTCGATCAAGATCTGGAACGTCTGCCCTCGATACTCGTACGTCGAGAACCAGATCGGCGCGTGCAGGAACTCCGCGTCCTTCACGTCGATCGCCGTGCTCGCGTCCTCGATCGTGTCGACGAGGTCCTTCAGCAGCTGCCGCTGGTGGTCGTCCACCTGTTCGCGGGCGATCCGATCGGCTTCGTCCTCGTCGACCTCGGCGTTCAGGAACCGGGAGTCGCGGACCATGCCCCCGGTGTCGAACGGCACCTTGAACCCGAGGGGCAGCTTGAACTCCCGCGTCGGGAAGTCGCCGGACCGGCGGCCCAGGATCTTCCAGAAGTAGTCCCGGCGCACGTCCCCGGACCGCCGTTCGTTCGTGCCCGTCCGCGAGAGCACGCCCGTGTAGGTCGTCGTCGCGTCGACCTCGAACACGTAGAAGGGCAGGTAGATGCATTCCATCGTGGCAATCCGGGACGCCTTTCGCAGGTCGTCCGGTTTCATGACCCCGCCCTCCATCCAGCCCTGAATCGTCCGGACGGCGCCGTCGCGGTCGATTCGCGCGGAGAGCATGGAGTGCCGCAGGACGAACGCCTTGTCCCCTTGGAACCGGGACACGGTGCCGCAGTACGGACACGTGACGATCACCTCGCCCGGGGCCAAGGTCAGGGGTCCGCCGCACTTGGGGCAGTTGATCGATTCGACGAGCTCGGGCATGCCGACGGAATGCTCATGGGCTAGTCGAATATAGCCTCTTTCATGGGAAGCCTCGGGGCCCTCCGGCGAGGCAGCTTGCTCACCGTCGTCCTCCTGTTCGCGTTCCTCTCCCTCCTGCTCCTGCTGATCGTCGCGATCGTCGACTACGTCTTCCAAGCCCACGCGTTCCCGGGTGGGTTCGCGATCGTGGTCGCGCTCTCGTTGTTCTTCATCCTCTTCGAATGGCTGATCTCGCCCTTCATCGTCCGATGGGCAATCCGCAGCCGGGAGCCCGTCACGCCGGAGTCGAACCCGTGGCTCCACCAAACGGTCCAGGAGCTCACGCGCCAGGCCGGCGTACCGATGCCGCGGATCTGGGTGAGCGGCGACTCCTCACCGAACGCGTTCGTCTTCGGTCGCACGGTCGCGTCCTCGGAACTCGTCGTGACGCAGGCGCTCCTCCAGCAGCTGAACCAGGACGAGATCCGCGCGGTCCTTGCCCATGAGATCGGCCATCTTCGCC
>VBMC01000062.1 GCA_005879015.1 Methanobacteriota archaeon | reverse complement strand
CGCGCAATCCGGACGACCGTGCCGGTCGTGCAAGGGGCCGCGAAGGCGCTCCGGTTCTTCGATCGAATCGCGCCCTGGTACGACCGGATCAACGCCCGTCTCTACCAGCGACAATGGTTGGAGCGGGTGCGAGCCGAGATCCACGGTCTGCGGGTTCTCGATGTCGGCGTGGGGACCGGCTTCACGACGGGACACCTCACCGCCTCCGTCGGGATCGACCTGTCCCGCGAGATGCTGAAGCGCGCACGATACCAAGGCCACCTGATTCGAGCGGACGTGATGCACCCGCCGTTTCGGCCCGGTGTCTTCGACACGATCATCTTCGCGGGTTCCTTCTACTATCTTCCGAGCCCGGAGGCGGGGGCCACAATCACGGCTAATCTGCTCCGCCCCGGAGGACGTGTGATCATCCTCTCCCCCGCGACCCGGCTACTCGCCCTGTTCGTGCGCGTGTACCGTCCCGAGGAATATCGGCAATTCATGGAGGGCGCAGGCCTGCGGCTCCTTCGATACGAGCGGCTCAATTGGGCGGCGTGTTTGGTCATCGCAGAGAGGCCGAGGTCCTGAAACGTTCCACCTCCGAGGAGCCCCAACGGTTAAAGGCGTCTCGGTCCCTCAGGGTATGGAGGAAGGAAGATGGCGGAACCCGTCGTTGGAAAATTCTTGATGAGCACCGTGCACGTATCGGACCATGACCAGGCGAGGAAGTTCTACTCGGAGACGTTGGGCTTCAAACTCGTCGACAAGAACGAAGGAATGAAGCTGTCCGTGTATGACGCGGGCGGAATCACGTTCGGGACGCACGTACCTTGGGAGGGCGACACGGGCCGTGGGATCGGAGGCGTGACCGGGTTGATCTTCCAGACGGACGACATCGACCGGACGTTCGAGACCCTGAAGGAGCGGGGCGTTCGAATCGGAGAAGAGCCGTCGAAGCGAGACGCGTTGAACGTCTTCATGGGCACGTTCTACGATCCGGACGACAACGAATTCGTCGTCTGGCAGCCGATCGCGTAAAGCACGGGCGAGGCGTCGAGGTCGACATCATCATCTAGCGGTAGCCTTGGCCTTCCCGGATTCAGCGCGCTCGCAGCGATCCGTCCGGGTTGTGAATCGGACACGGTCTCCCAGCTTTGCAAAAGCGGCACTTCTCCGGCTTTGTCACGGGGAGAGGTTTGATCATCCGGCCGTACTTGCGCCGCGGCACGCTCTCTCCTTCAAATCGCTTCGACGATCGACATGTCGGCCTGCTTCTGCTTCATCCCTTCCGCGACCTCCTCGAACGCACCGAGGTGCCGTGCGACATCGGCATGCGTGTGGGCCACTGACGTCGTCCACTGCTCGTCCGCGCCCGTCGCCATCGGGATTACGCCGCGATTCAGCATCGCCGTGTAGTAGCCCCACCACCGGCCCACGTCGACCTCCTCGAAGGACCGCCAATCCCGGACGATGCTGCGCGCGAAGTGGACGGTCCCGCTGATTCCACCGGCCTGGACCTTCATGGGGAGCCGGTGGTCGGCGATCACATCCGTGTAGCCTTTCGCGAGGTCGTTGCCCATCCGTTGCGCGTGCCGCACGCCCGCGCGGGTCAGGATCTTCGTCAGCGTCACGAGCCCCGCGGAGATGCTGAGGGGATTCGCATTGAAGGTCCCGGCGTGGGAGATTTGACCCGGGATGACCTGGTCCAAGATCGACGCCTTGCCGCCCACGGCGGCCAAGGGGAAACCGCCTCCGATCGCTTTGCCGAGTACCTTGACGTCCGGCGTCACATGGAACGCCTCCTCCGCTCCCCCGTACCACTTGCCGCAGGTCTTCACCTCGTCGAAGATCAGGATCGCCCCGACCTCGTCGGCCACGGCACGCACGCCTTCCAGGAAGCCGGGTTCCGGCTGGACGTAGCCCATGTTCATCGGCACCGGCTCGAGGATGATCCCGGCCACGTCGTCGCGATGCATCAGGGCGAGGGACTCCGTGGCGTCGATGTCATTGAAGGGAGCGACGATCGCGGTCTCGACGAGTTCCTTCAGCAATCCCTTGGACGAAGGCACGACGTTCGGATGCTTCGGGTCCCCGGACAGTTCCTTTCGCGGCTTGATCGAGACCATCAGGGAGTCGTGGGATCCATGGTAGCATCCCTCGAACTTGAGGATCCTCCGGCGGCCGGTCACGGCGCGGGCCAGCCGGACCGCGAACAGCGTCGCGTCGAGACCCGTCATGGAGAACTTCAGGCGGTCCATGTGGAACCGCCCGCACAGGTGATCCGCGAGCCGGCCCGCGTCGACCGATTCGTATCCGAAGATGGTGCCGTTCGATACGCGGTCGCGCATCGCCCTCGCGAGGACCGGGTGGCTGTGCCCCGCGACGAGCGCCCCAAAGGCCATGTTGAAGTCGACGTATTCGTTCCCGTCGACGTCCCACAGCTTCGAGCCCCTTGCCTTGCGGACGTACAACGGATAGGGATCGACGAGCCGGTAGTTGCTATTCACGCCGAATGGAATGTGTCGCTTCGCGGCTTCCCACGCCCGCGCAACGACAGGGACGCGGTTGCCATTGTCCATGGGAACTTGCAACGACACGTGTGTCTGCGGATGACAGCGCACGTGCTGTTAAGGGACGTGTCGCGTTCTCGGACCCCATGGCCCTCGACATCCTGATCCAAGAACATCCAGGCCGTTGATGGAATCGGAGCCTGATCGATAAATCGGACGAGTGAAGCATACGACAGTCAAACGGACACGAGAACGCATCTCTGAGCGGCGGATTCGGACGATCGTGCTGCGCGTCCTGGCCGAGACAAAACTCTGCTCGATCGCGACGGTCGCCCGAGGGAATCGAGCCCACATCAACACCGCGTTCTTCGCGTATTCGCCGAACCTCGAGCTGTACTTCCTGTCGGACCCCGGATCCCTTCATTGCCGGAACCTGCTGGCCAACCCATCCATGGCCATGACGGTCTTCAACTCGAATCAGAGGTGGGAGGCTCCTGGGAGAGGGATCCAACTTTTTGGTGTTGGCCGCCAGGCCCGAGGTCATCAAGGGGGCGTTGCGGAAGCGATTTACGCGACACGGTTCCCTGCCTTCGCCCAATGGATGAAAGGGACGACACCCGCGGAACGGCGGCAGGCCGCACAACTGCGCTCATACGCTTTGTTCAGGTTCATGCCGCGTCGGGTGAAGATCCTCGACGAAGCCGAATTCGGGGGCGCCGTGTTCATCGTGGCAGCGGTACGCCGACACCGCATTAGCGGTGGCCAAGCTCGCGTCGAACTCGCGTGGGAGGCGACAGAATGGCTGGTGCCGGGCGGAAGCGACCATCGAGTTGGTTGAAGACCGGCACGGTGAATCCGTGCGTCGGCGGCGCCTTTGGCTGCCGAAAACCTTTGAGGCGAATCTGGTTCGGGATAACGTCGCGACGGTAGCCGACCGGGATTGCTTCTGGGAATAGGAGTGGGCTCGACCGGATTCGAACCGGTGACCTTCGCCATGTCAAGGCGATGTCATAACCACTAGACCACGAGCCCAGCGACCGCGCCAAACCTCCGATGCGGTTTAAGCCTTTCTTCCGGGCCCGTCCATCGGCGTCCAGCAGGTTGTCGTCACGGTGCCAAACTCAAACGTCCGTTCGTCACTTCGTCAGCGCGGCCACAATCGCGTGGCAGAATGCGGGCAGATCGTCCGGGAAACGCGACGTGATCAAGTTCCCGTCCACGACGCACTCTTGGTCCACCCAATCCGCGCCGGCGTTGATGCAATCGTCCCGCACGCTGGCGTACGAGGTCATCCGGCGGCCTTTCACGATGTCCGCGCTGATCGGCACCCAGGCTGCATGACAAATCGATGCGACGATCTTGCGGGCGTCGTTCATCGATCGGACAAAGGCCAGGATCTCCTTGTGCTGGCGCATCCGGTCCGGTCCCGCGACCCCTCCTGGAATTACGACGGCGTCGAAATCCTTCGACTTCAGGTCGGCCGCTTTTATGTCGACTTCGCACGGATACGAGTGCTTGGAACTATAGATCCGCTTCTCGTGCCCCGCGTGGACGACCTCGGCCCCCTCCTCGATCAAACGATAGTACGGAACCCACAGTTCGAGGTCCTCGTGGCCGTCTTCGGCGAGCACGACGATATGCCTTCCGCTAAGAGTCATGAAGGTGGCAAGGCGTGTCGCCGGAAATGGCTTGCGTCCCGTCCGATGCGGACCGAAGGCGCGTCATTGCGACAACAGGATCACGTTCGGGAGTCCGCGGAAGTGCTTGTCGCCCGTTAACAGGTCCGATCCTCGCGAACGGGCGGAGGCGAGCACCATCGCGTCGACCATATGCAAACCGTCGTGGACCTTCCGGTCCGCCGCGTCCTCGGCCACGGGTGCTCCCACGTCGATGACCGAGGTCCGGAGCTTGATGAACCGGATGCGATCCGTAGGATCGTGCCCCTCTCGGAGGTACTTGGCTCGGATCTCCGCAAGGCAGACGGCCGGCGTGAACAGGACCTCCTTCCCTTCGAGCAGGGCCTTGACTTCGGCGCCCGCTCGCGAGCCGCGAAAGTACTCCACCCAAGCCCAGGAATCAAAGGTCTTCATGGGCCTCGCGTTCGTCTCGCAAGCCCTTCGTGTTCAACCAAGGATCCGCCCCGAACAGCGTCTCTCTCGAACGGAACAAACTCTTTGCCAGGATTTCGTTGATCGCGTCCGAAAGACCTCTGGGCCCGACCTTCCTCAACAGGTGGTCCTTTACATCCTCCCGCAAGAGGACCGTCGTCCTTGCCGGCATAACGTATACGTATACGTCTACGTATATATGACCTTTCTGCCTCGACGGACACGGAGAGAACCAGAGCTTGCGGGGAATCGAGCCGACCGCAAGCGATATGTTCCGGTCGAGGCCTCGCTCGTCCGACTCCGAGGTGGCCAACCGTGTCGTCAAAGGACAATTTTGAGTTTGCCCATCAGCACCGCCGGGAGGTGGCCTGGATGTCGCAGAACACGAACACGCTCCCGGTGCATCCCGCCATCCTCGAGGCGATCCGGCGGAGCGTCGACGAGCGAGAGTTCAACCTCTATCCGCGAAAGGCCGGAGTGCCCGGCCTCGTAGAGGCGATCCTGGAGGATCTCGGCCTCGAAGGTTTCGACGTGCTCCTCACGAACGGCGGGATCGAGGGGGAATATATAGCGACCCGGTCGCTCCTCGGTCCCGGGAACGAGGTCCTCTCCACCGATCCGTCCTTCCTCCCGATCCACGACCAAGTCGCCATGTCTGAAGCGAAGGCCGTCGAGGTCGACATCTATCGGAAGCCGTACGTCCTCACGCCGGAATGGGCGAACGCCTCGATCACCCCGGCGACGAAGATGCTCCTCTTGATCGATCCGAACAATCCCCTCGGTTCCAGCTACACCCGCGATCAGGTTCGCGGCCTCTCCGACGTCGCGCGCGACCGCGACCTGTGGCTCCTCAACGACGTCACCTACCGGGACTTCAACAAGGGCCATGTCCTCGCGTCCGCGTTCTATCCGGAGCAGACCTTGACATCGTACTCATTCAGCAAGGGGCCCGGCCTCGCGGGAATGCGTATCGGAGCGTTGGTGGCGCCTCCCGGCGGGACCGTGATGAAGGCCCTCCGGCGATTTGACACGAACGTCCTCGGCGTGAACGTGCTCGCCCAGCGAGCCGCCCTCGCGGCGCTCCAGACGAAGAAGGAGTGGCTCCCCGAGGTCCGAAAAACGTGCGAGCTGAATCAGGCGGCGATTCGTCGCGCGGTCGAGAAGGTCGATGGGGCTTCATTGCCAGTCTACCCATCGAACGCCAACATGTTCGTGGTCGACCTGTCCGAGACCGGCGTCAATCCCGAGACGGTCGAGGAACGCCTGTTGTTCGATCACCTGGTGCATACTCGCGCTGGATCCTACTTGTCGAGGAGGCACGGAGGCAAATTCCTCCGGGTATCCTTCACCGTCCCCGAATCCGACGCGAAACGGTTCGCGAGTGCATTCCCCGCAGTCATGGAGACCCTCGCGAAATGAGCCCAACAGGCTCATAGGCCCGGACGCATGTCCCCGATTGGGACCATGGGATTCCTTCACGACGTTGCAGGCCGGGTCGAAGAAGTCGCCGCAGCCGGCGGTAAGTTCGCAGACGCGTTCGTACGGACCGCGGGCGCCACGGTGGCGGGGGCCCTCGTCTTCGTGGAGCGCGAAATCGAGTACGCCCAGAAGGCCGCGAAGCGGCCCAAGAAGGGAAGGCCCGGAGACAGAGAAGGCAGCCGCAAGCAAGAGTGACCGGACTCCTTCAGAGTCCTCGCTCGCCTTGCTCGAAAGCTACTTAGCGCCCGCTCGCGCTAGCGGGACTCCATCGGGAGTGAATCGGGTGGGGAAGTCCGAGTATCTCAACTTCGTGAACGGAGAATGGGTGTCGTCGCATACGGAAGACACGTACACGGTGATCAACCCCGCGACCGGTGGCACGATCGCCGCCGTGCCGCAGTCGGACCTGCAGGATACGCGGGCGGCCATCGACGCGGCCCGAGCGGCCTTCGACAAAGGCAAGTGGCCTCGCATGACGCCGGGGGACCGCGCCGCGGCCCTGTTCAAGCTCGCGAACCTCATCGAGGCAGACATGGACCGCCTCGCTCCGCTCGAATCGCAGAACCAAGGGAAGACGATCAAACAGGCCCGAGACGGCGACCTGCCGTTCAGCGTAGACAACCTGCGGTTCATGGCGGGCGCCTCCCGCACGTTGACAGGGCAGGCGTCGATGGAATACGCGTACGGCGCGACGAGCGTGATCCGGCGGGAGCCGATCGGGGTGATCGGCCAGATCACGCCGTGGAACTATCCGTTCATGATGGCCATCTGGAAGCTCGCGCCCGCGCTCGCCGCGGGGAATACGGCCGTCCTGAAGCCCGCGTCTCTGACGCCGCTCACGACGCTCGAGCTCGGGAAGCTGATCGAGGCGGCGGGAATTCCCGCCGGCACCGTGAACCTGATCACGGGTCCCGGGGCCGTCGTCGGGAACGAACTCGCATCGAGCGACAAGGTCGACATGGTCTCCCTAACCGGTGACACCGCGACGGGGAAGGAGATCATGAAAGCGGCGACCTCGAACGTGAAGAAGCTCCACCTGGAGCTCGGCGGCAAGGCCCCTTTCGTCGTCTTCGAGGACGCGAACATCGCCGCCGCGGCGGAAGGAGCCGTCGCGGCCTCCATGGTGAACGGCGGACAGGATTGCACGCAGGCCGCGCGTTTCATCGTCCAGGACAGGGTGTACAAGAAGTTCCAGGACAAGTTCGTCGAGCGGCTCAAGACGGTCCGCATGGGCGATCCGCTCCAACGATCAACGGACCTCGGGCCGCTCGTCTCGTCGAAGCAACGGGAGAAGGTCGAGGACTACGTCGAAATCGGCTCGGACGAAGGAGCGAAGCTCGCGCTCGGCGGCCAGCGGCCGAAGGGCAAGGCCTTCGAGAAGGGATGGTACTACGAACCCACCGCCTTCGTCGACACGGATCCCTCCATGCGAATCGCCCGCGAGGAGGTCTTCGGACCCGTCGTGAACGTCCAGAAGTTCTCGGACGAGGCGGAGGCGATCGAGGCGGCGAACGATGTCGTCTACGGCCTCTATTCCTCCGTCTGGACGAAGGACGTGCAACGTGCACATCGCGTCGCGAACGCGCTTCGATTTGGCGCGGTCGAGATCAACGAGCATCTCCCGATCGTGAGCGAGATGCCGCACGGCGGATTCAAGCAGAGCGGGTTCGGCAAAGACCTTTCCGTCTACAGCCTGGAAGAGTACACACAGATCAAGCATGTGTTCATCGACCTGACGGATGCCGTGCGCAAGCCGTGGCATTACATCACGTTCGGCGATCCGACGTGAGGTTCGGTCGCAATATTCAGGCCGCGACCGCCCGCTCGGACCACTGCATCGGCAGCTCCCGGGCCGCCCATTCCTTGAACACACGTTCCCGGTCCAACGTTTCGGGCGGATGGACGCCGGGCCCCGGGGTCGTCTGATCTCCGAGCATCGCCACCCCGATCGCGGCCCCGACGGCGGTCAGGTAGTTCACGGCGGTCGTAGAGCGGCGGCGGTTCGCGTCCGGCTGCGACATGAGGACG
>VBMC01000061.1 GCA_005879015.1 Methanobacteriota archaeon | reverse complement strand
GCCAGGACACGGTGCGGAGATTGCCGGGGTTATCGTCCTGCTCCTCGCCCTGATCGGCCTTGGATTCAGCGTCGACCCGATCGCGCTCCTCCTGTTCATCGTCGGCGTCGTCCTGATCATCGTCGAGGTGAAGACGCCGGGACATGGGGTGTTCGGCATCGGGGGCATCATCGCCATCATCCTTGCCGCCGCGTTCCTCGCCCCCCTTCGTCCCCCGCGGTTCGTCGTCTCACCGGATTACCAACTGTACTTCCTTGCGGCCCTCCTCACACCGACCGGATTCTTCGGCGGCTTTCTGCTCTTCGCCATGTACAAGGTCCAGCAGGTCCGCCATCGGACTCCGATCGTCGGAGAGATGATCGGACTGCCCGCCATCGTCAAGGACGGGCTCCGGTCTGGAGAGAAAGGCTACGTGACGCATCGCGGCGAGCTCTGGCAGGCGGTCTCGGACGAAAACCTGCCGGCCGAATCGAAAGCGTACATCCGTGCCGTGGATGGGATCGTCCTGCGCGTGGCGTCCGCTCCTCCGGCCTCGGCCGAGCCCGCCCACTCCGCGAAAAATTGGCTCGCCTCCCTTCTCCGTCGAAAAGCCGCGTGAGCCACAAATCCTTAAGGCACTCACCGGGTTCGCCTCGCCGATGGAACAGGACGTCACCTTGTGCAAGGTCGAGGAGATTCCCGATGGTGCCCTGAAGCACTTCGAGATCATGGGGTATGACGTCATGGTCGTGCGACTCGGGGACCACTTCTATTGTGTGGACGAGGCGTGCACGTACAAATGGGCCATGCTGACGGACGGCCACGTGGACCGGGAGAGAGTCGCGGTCGTATGCAAGGATTGCAACGGGGCTTGGGATCTTCGGACAGGCCAGCCGAAGGATCTTCCCGCGAAATTTCCGCTGAACGTGTACCGAATCGAAACGGTCGGTGACGACGTGATCGTCACCTTCACATACTGAGCTCCGAGTCGGCAACGAGAAAAGGCTTATGAACGAGGTTCTCCTCGCTCCTGTTGTCCTCCGCGACCGGAAGAACCGATTGGCCATCTCGCACTCCGACCGTGTTCCCACCGAGCCTCGGGGCGGTGCTATCGATGGTCGAAGATTTCAAGAACCAGCAGTTCACCCGCATGTGGAATGAGGAGAACAAGTCGAAGCGGGAGAAGTTCCGCAACCTCATGAAATCGAAGCTGGACTTGCTTCACGTCGAAGTCACCGAGGAAAACGCCCGGGCCTTCTACAACGGCCGGCTCGAGTCCCGGCAGCCCGAGCGAATTTATCAGACGCCGGAGCGATTCGAGGACCGGCGGCCCCCGCGACGCCGCTAAGCCGGGCCGATCTAGAAACCCCATCCAACCGAACGGATGAGAGCCACGGCTCGACCGCGTAACATAAATGGGAAAAACCTGGCCCGAAGGCCAGGGCGTTGAAACTGGTTTAGAAGCGTCGCCGGCCGCGGTCGCGCCGATCCCGGTCGCGTCCACCGCCGCCGCTGCCGCCGCCACCACCACGGCCGCCGCCGAAGGTCCCGAACTCGAATTGCCGGTCCCCTCCGCCGCTGCCGCTGCGTCGCTCGCCGCTGTAGCCGCCGCTTCGATAGCGGGGCTCGCGCTCGTACTCGACCGCGCTGACGTCGAGGGCGGTGTTCACCGTCTCGATCGTCTGGTCCGACTTCGTCATCGACCCGTATTTGCCGACGTTCAGCCGGATGTGGCCTCGCACGAGGGTCACGTAGCCGTTGTCGACCAGGACCGTCTCATCCTTCTGGACCTGACCGATCTGGTCGTTCCACAAGGTGAGCAGGACCGTCGCGGTCTCGTCCCCAACCGTCGCCTCGACGAGCTTTCTCGCTTCGCCGAACTTCGACGTGATCTCTCGCTCTTCACTCAACCCGACGACCTTCACCAAGACATTTACCTGCTTGGATGCGGGGGTCAGGTCTTTCACTTTCGTCATTGTCTTTTCGTCCATGCTTTCACTTCTGCCGACACAAGCCGCCGAGTCGCAAAGGGTCGGGAAAAACCTACCACCAGGCGAATTCAGACGATGTGGGCTAACTGTCCTGACGAACCGCTGCTATAAAAACATTCGGAAGCGATGGGAACGCGAAGGGACGGTGGAGGCTCGCTCAATCTCGGAATCCTCTGGAGGTCGTTCCACACCGGACGCCGCCAACTATTTAGCGCGACCTTCAGATTCTACGGCGAGTCATGCTCGTAGATGCATTCGGTCGCAGCGTTACGGACATCCGTGTAAGCGTCACGAAACGATGCAACTTCGGATGCATCTATTGTCACGACGAAGGTCTCGGCCCGGTTCTGAGACCGCGGATGCCTCACGAAGATGAGATGTCCGTCGAGGAGATCGAGCGCCTCCTCCGGATCGCTCGGGAGTACGGGATTCGGTCCGTGAAGTTCACCGGCGGCGAGCCGCTCATCCGGTTGGACATGGAGGAGATCGTCGACCGCGCCGTGAGGCAAATCCCGGACGTTTCGATGACGACGAATGGTTCGATGCTCGCGAAGCGGGCGGAGGGCTTGCGTTCGGCCGGCCTCAAACGCGTCAACGTCTCGATCGACTCGCTGGATCCGGCGGCCTTCCGCGAAATTCGGAAAGGGGAGCTCGCCCCGGTCCTCCTTGGCATTGATACCGCATTGCGAGTCGGCCTGAAACCTGTGAAGCTCAACCTGGTCGTGTTCAAGCAGACGCTCCCGCATATCCCCGCGATGATCGAGCACATCTCCCACGGCGACGGCCTGAAGCTCCAGCTCATCCAGTTCATGCCCGAGCTCGTGGGCCAACAGGAATGGATGGTCGACATCGATTCCTTGAAAAAATGGCTCGAGCTGCGCGCCGACCAAGTGTTGGTGCGGGAGATGCACCATCGCCGAATCTACCTCTTCAACGGCGCCGAAGTCGAGGTCGTAGATCCGGTGTACAACGCAGAGTTCTGCATGAATTGCCACCGGATTCGGGTGACCCACCAAGGCGAGTTGAAAGGGTGCCTGAACCGGAACGACGACCTCGTCGCGACCCGCGGCCTCGATGACGACGGCGTGAGGGACGCATTCCGGAAGGTCGTGGCGAACCGTGTCCCGTACTACGGAGCCTATGTGAAGGACTTCCCGCGCCGCGCCGTGGCGGCGGCCCCCATTGAATTCCCCGAGATACCGGCGGCTTGAGGCCTCGGTCAGAATCCTAAAATAGCCCTGCGGGATGCGTCGCGATCGTGAAAGTTTTCAGGGGCCTCGACGTGATCGCCGCCGAGTACAAGGCGACCGACCAGGTCCCGATAGAGGCCCGCAAGTTCACGGGATGGGATCAGTTCACGCTGTGGTTCGCCGCGGCCTCGTTGCCCGCGGCATGGCTCTACGGCGGCTACATGACCGGCGCATACGGCCTGCCGGGAGCCTTCGCTCTGATCTTCCTCGCGTCGACGCTCACGTTCATCCCGTGGGCCCTGATCGGCTACATTGCCGCGGACAAAGGTGCGTCGTCCGTCTCCCTGCTCCGACCGGCGTTCGGTTTGCGGGGGAGCAAGCTGCCTTCCGTCTTCTACCTCTTTTTTGGCTACGGATGGGCCGCCGTGAACGTCTTCATCGCCGCGATCTCGATGTCGTTCGTCTTCAATCTCACGCTCGGGTGGCCGGATGCGTTCCACACGCCGGCTGGCTCGCCGATCAATTACTACCTCGTTCCATCGATCCTTTTGATCTGCTTCCTGCAAGGGCTGTTCGCCACGGCCGGCCATCGGGCGATCCGATATCTGAATTGGGCATCCACCGTGGCCCTCGTCGGATTGGGAGCCTATGCGTCGTACATCGTCCTGAAGGATTTCGACTTCGGACAGCTCTGGGCGTGGCGGCCGACGCGACCCCTCTCGTTCACGTTCACGGCCGGCGCCCTTGGGAATGGGTTTACCTACACCCTCACGCTCCCGCTCCTGCTCGACCTGCTCATCGCCTATAACTGGACCTGGGAGTTCATCGGCGATTTCAGCCGGTTCGCTCGGTCGAAGCGGGCAGGGACGTGGGGGCCGTTCGCGGGCGCGTCCCTCGCCCAATACTGGTTCTTCTCCGTCGGCGCGTTGATGACCGTCGCGTTCCTGGTCACTGCCTCTCCAGGCTCGGTAAATTTCGCGGCAATCTCGGACCCGAGCTTCAAGGCCACCCAGCTCGGCTTTGGTCTCGGTGCTTATCTGATCATCCTATTCGCGACGATTTCCACGAATGCGGGCAACATCTACGCCTCCGCGCTCGGCATCACCAACATCGCAACGCGGTGGAAGACATCGATGCGGAGGCTCCTCCTCGTGTCCTCCGCGATTGTCGTCCCGCTCGCGCTCCTCCCGCTGTTCGAGACGAACTTCGTGTTCACCTACATTTTTTTCCTCGACTTCCTTGGTGCCATCGTCGTGCCTCTGTGGACCCTCACCCTGGTCGATTACTTCCTCGTGAAGGCGCGCCGCTACACGGATGACCTCTTTGCGAGCGAGGGGGGGCACTACTGGTATCGCGGCGGGTGGAACTGGCCCGCCGTCGTCACGCTCCTCGGCGGGACCGCGCTGTACTGGATCATCGCGTTCGGCTTCCCGGCCTTGCGGGAGACGACCTCGGCGGCGTTGCCGACGATCGCCTTCGTGGTCGCCGTGTACTACTTCTGGGGTCGGTCGGCCTGGCAGAAGCACCTCCGCGCTCTCCGGGAGGCGCGACTCGTTGAGGCGTCCGGATAAGCCAACGTGGGGACATGCAAAACCTATATTCCCTTCTCCCCTTTCCTTCCTGGAATCGAGCCGGACAGGTTCTGCAGGGTGCGCGATCCGATGACGAAACGCAACTCGAAGGGTCCTCGCGGACCGAAGATTGTCGCGATCCCTCCTGGACCCAAGTCGAAGGCGGCGCTGAACCGCAAGGAGAAATTCATCACGAACGGTGTGCGGGTCGCCCTTCCGATCGACGTCACATGGGCGGAAGGTCCGTTCGTGCG
>VBMC01000060.1 GCA_005879015.1 Methanobacteriota archaeon | reverse complement strand
CGAGTCCCAAGACGCCGGGGGAGGTGAGCCGGATCTACGGCATTCCCGTGGCCACCGTCTGGGAGAAGATCCGACGGCTCCAGGAACTCGGACTCGTGCACATGGTCCTCACCTTCGTCGACTCGGCCGGAGAGATGCGTCGGTATTTCGAAGCCACACTGCCGATCGATACCTCGGAGGAAGACGTCGTCGTGGAACTGTAGCTCCTCCGCTGCGGCCTCTCTCCTCGTATTAATGCGACGGAGGGGATAATTCTTAAATAGTGCCGGCCGTATGCTTCGGCTGTCGTTTTTGACAACCTTTTGAACGGGAGTGTACGAATGGCAGCGGTTTCCAGGGAAGTCGAGACCGGCACGACGACGCTGGGTCTCGTTTGCAAGGACGGCGTGGTGCTCGCGGCGGATCGCCGAGCGACCGCCGGGACCTTGATCGCCCACAAGCGAACGAAGAAAGTCTACCGACTCGACGACAATCTGGGCCTGACGACGGCCGGCCTGGTCGGAGATTTGCAGGTCCTCGCCCGCTACATCACCGCGGAGGTCGAGCTCTACAAGCTGAAGCGCGGCATCTCGATGCCCGTCGAGGCCTGTGCGACCCTGACTGCGAACATCCTGAGTGGAAGCCGGTTCTATCCCTATTGGGTCCAGCTCGTGATCGGCGGCTGGGACCGCGCGGGAGGCCACGTCTACTCCCTCGACGCAGCGGGTGGATCCCTGCCTGACAAGTTCGTGTCCAGCGGTTCCGGAAGTCCCTACGTATACGGGGTCCTAGAAGACCACTGGAAGGACGACATGACGCTCGAAGAGGGGGCGAACCTCGCGATCCGCGCGGTGACCGCCGCCATGAAACGCGACGCGGTCTCGGGCGAAGGGATCGACGTGGCCCTCATTTCGAAAGACGGCTTCAAGATGTTCGACGACAAAGAAGTCGAGAAGCGCAAAGCGAGTATGAAACTGGCCTGAGTCCCACGCGACTTCGGGCCAAAGTGATGTCCGATGACCATCGAGGACATTCTGAACGACGCGCGAAGCGTCGTGAAGAAAGTGGTCCCTGACCACGTGGAAATCACGCAGGTCGACTTCGAAGGCCCCACGATCGTGATCTACACGAAGAACATGGAGGTCTTCGCGGAGTCGAACGACCTCGTGCGACAGATCGCCCAGCAGCTGCGGCGCCGCATCGTCGTCCGGCCCGATCCTTCGCTGCTCGCCTCCCAGGAGGACGCGGAGAAGGTGATCCGCGAGGTGATCCCCGCGGAGGCGCAGATCACCGGAATCTACTTCGAGACCGAGACCGGCGAGGTCACGATCGAGGCCCTGTCTCCCGGGATGGTGATCGGCCGTCACGGGTCCGTCCTAAACGAGATCAAGAAGAAGATCGGGTGGGCCCCGAAGGTCGTGAGGACCCCGCCCATCCCGGCGAAGACCGTCGAGGAGATCCGCCAGTACCTTCGGACGATCAATGACGAACGCCAGGCATTCCTGAAGCAGGTCGGCCGACGACTCGCGCGGGAGGTCCCGCAAGGCGAGAACTACGTGCGGATCACGGCCCTCGGCGGATTCCGACAGGTCGGCCGCTCCGCGGCCCTCCTGAGCACCCGGGAATCGAAGGTCCTGATCGACTGCGGCGTCCTGATCTCGGAGGATAACGGATCGCCGTACCTGAACGCGCCCGAGGTCCTGCCTCTCAGTTCGCTCGATGCGGTCGTCATCACCCACGCCCACCTGGACCATTCCGGGCTCGTCCCCGCCCTGTACAAGTACGGATACGAAGGGCCGATCTACACCACGCCTCCGACCCGGGATCTCATGTCCCTCCTGCAGCTCGACTTCATCAAGGTCGCGATGGGCGAGGCCCGCAAGTCCGCGTACGACTCGAGCAACATCCGGAAGGCCGTGGCGAACACGATCCCGCTGAAGTACGGGGAGACGACGGACATCGCGCCCGACGTGCGCCTCACGTTCCAGAACGCGGGCCACATCCTCGGCTCCGCGGTCGCCCACTTCCACATCGGCGACGGCCTTTACAACGTCGCGATGTCGGGGGACATCAAGTTCGAGAAGACCTGGCTCTTCAACCCGGCGGTGAACAAGTTCCCGCGCCTGGAGACCCTCGTCCTCGAGTCGACCTACGGTGGCTATCACGACGTGCAACCGTCCCGCCACGAGGCCGCCCAGCAGCTGAAGGAAGTCCTCCGACGCGTCCTGACTCGAGGCGGGAAAGTCCTGGTCCCCGTGTTCGCCGTCGGCCGTTCCCAGGAGGTCATGCTCGTCCTCGAGGACGCGATGCGGAACCGCCAGATTCCCGAGGTCCCGATCTACCTGGACGGCATGATCTGGGAAGCGACCGCGATCCACACCGCGTATCCGGAGTACCTGAACAGCCAACTCCGGACACAGATCTTCCAGACCGGGGAGAACCCGTTCCTCAGCCCCATGTTCAAACGGGTCGAGACCTCGGACATGCGCGCGAACATCGTCGACGACGTGGAGCCGTGCATCGTCCTCGCGACCTCGGGCATGATGTCCGGCGGTCCTGTCCTGGAGTACTTCAAGGGCTGGGCGGACAACCCGCTCCACGCCCTCCTCTTCGTTGGGTTCCAGTCGGAAGGCTCCCTCGGCCGACGGATCCAGCGGGAGGCCCGGGAGATCACGCTCACGGATCGCGGGCAGCCCCTCACGTTGCCGATCAAGTTGGACATCGAGACGATCGACGGATTCTCCGGCCACTCGGACCGGCTTCAGTTGTTGAACTACGTCGGGACCATGGAGCCCCGGCCGGAGCGGGTGATCGTGAACCACGGCGAGGAGTACAAGTGCTCCGACCTCGCCTCCGGCCTGTACAAGAAATTCGGCCTCGAGACGCGTGCGCCGATGAATCTCGAGACGATCCGCCTGAAATAGGCCGAGTCGGAATCAACCTGCCGGAGAGGCGGGCCCTAATCGCCCATCCAGTCCATCCACGCCTGGAGGGCATCCTTCGCGGCGTCTAGGTCGACGACCCGTTCCTCGCCGTCGTCGCTGATGCTGAACCGCTCGAGGATGATGCGCTCGCCTTCCTGGCGGAAATGGAGGCGGAGGCAGGGAACTTCGAAGGGATCCTCGTGCTCCAGGGACCAAGGCTCGAAGGCGACGTCCAAATGCTTCCCGTCCGCCTCGACGTTGTATCCGAGGGTCTTCCCGAGGCCGGACAGGAAGGTCGCCGCGGGAGCGGAGATATCCGCTTCGGACATACGGAGCAAGGAGGGTCGGGGGCTCCCTTGAACCCTAGGAACAGGAACCCGTCGGTTGTGCGCGGGACAAACCTTTTGTGCGCTCCCGCGTTCGGCGGCCGTGCGCTCGCCCTTCTATGAAAAGGTGAAGGATATCATGGAGGCGGACGCGTTCGAGCGGGAGGTCGAGGCCGTGATCCAAGAGTGGGGCGCCCTCCTCGATCGCGATGCCGCGGCCATGATCGTCGTCGAGCGCCACGGACGGAGCGTGGCATCGTTCGCGCGGATCGCGGACCTCGAGGAAGGCATGGAGGCGAACCTTCGGGCGTCGGTCACGGGCATCACGCCGGTCCGGTCCTTCACGCGCCAGGACGGGACCCCCGGTCGGGTCGTGAACCTCGAGCTGCGGGATGACAGCGGCTTCTGCCGCTTCGTCCTCTGGGACGAGGACGTCGGCCTGATCGAGCGGGGAAAGGTGGTCGTCGGGTCGACCGTCCGAGCCCTCGATTGCTACGTGAAGAGGACGAACTTCGGGCTCGATGTGGGCCGAGGCAAATTCGGGACGCTCGTCGTGGAGGGCGTCTAGGTGGAACCGTCGGCCACGGAATGGGCGTACGCCAACAACGCCCGAATCGCCTCGGTCTTCTTGGGATTCGGCATCGTCCTGATCGGAATCGGACTTCTGGTCGTGGTCGCGTTCGGGCCGGACGGCGGCCTCGCCGCCGGTGCCTTGCTCGCGCTCGCCATCTTCCTCCTTGTCTTCTCCGTCCTCGTCTTCGTGCCCCGGCTCGTCCAGCGCGGGGCGGTCAGTTTCAGCGTCTACTCACGTCGTTCCATCGACGAGGCGGAGCACGCCGTGCGAGCGGTGATCGAAGCATCGGGGCGTACGGCGCGGGTGGAGCGACCGCGATCCCGGGCCCGTTCGCCACCGCGCATCGTGATTGCCGAGGAGATCCCGGCGCGCTTCCGGCTCGAGGTGACGCGGCACGCCGCGACGACCTCCGATTCGGGCGAGTGGACTGAGATCATCGAGTCCCTTCCGAACCGGCGGCTGGAAGAGGCCCAGGCCCTTCGCGTGAAGATCGCCGAGCGCCTTTCCGCGGTGACGTCGCGGGAGGAATGAGGGGACTTTACATCCCCATGCCGGGCGGCATTCCGCCCATCCCGCCCATACCACCCATGCCGCCGCCGTGCCCGTGTTCGCCGCCACCGGGCGGCGGGGGAGGCGACTTCTTGGAGGCGATCACGTCGTCGATCCGGAGGATCATGCCTGCCACCTCGGCCGCGGAATCGATCTCCTGAATCTTCACGCGGAGCGGCTCGATCACGTTCGCCTTGATCATGTCGAGGGGTTCGCCCGTCTGCACGTTCACGCCCATCGACTTGCCGCCCTTCTTCTGGTGGTCCGCCCGGAGCTTGATCAGGACGTCGATCGGGTCGAGCCCGGCGTTCTCCCCGAGGGTCCGGGGAATCACGTCGAGGGCGCCTGCGAAGGCCTCGATCGCGAGCTGTTCCCGCCCGCCGACCGTGGCCGCATAATCCTTCAGGGCGATGGACAGTTCGATCTCCGCGGATCCGCCGCCGGCGATCGCCTTGCCGTCAAAGGTCATGTCGTCCGTCCCGACCTTCCGTTCCTCGACGAGGTCGGCTCGGCCGAGTTCCTTCGCGGTCAGGTCGTCCAGGTTCGTGACGCTGCGCGCGCCCGTGGCCTTGGCGAGCTTCTTCATGTCGCTCTCCTTCACCCGCCGGACGGCATAGATGCCCTCCTTCGCCAGGTAGTGCTGGGCCACATCGTCGATGCCCTTCTGGGCGAGGACGACGTTCGCGCCTGATGCCTTGATCTTCTCGACCATCGCGCGGAGTGTCTTTTCCTCCTCATCGAGGAACATCTGTAGCTTCGCGGGGTCGCGGATCCGGATCTCCTCATTGACCTCCGTCTTCTTCACCTCGAGAGCGCGGTTGATGAGGGCGATCTTCGCGTCCCGAATGAACTTCGGCATGCGCGGGTGCACCCGCTCCTTGTCGAGCACGACTCCGTCGATCAGGGTCGTGTCCTTCAGGTTTCCCCCGTGCTTCTTCTGGACCAGGATGTTGTCGACGTCCGCGCGGAGCTCTCCCGCGACCTCCTCGACGATGGACTGGACCGCTTCCACCGCGATGTCCGCGAGGAAGTCGGCGTTCGTTCCGACGCTCCGCCCTGACATCGCCGTTCGGGCGATGGACCCGAGCGTGGCCTTGTCGGTCCGCTTCACGTCGAAGGCGAGTTGCCGGAGACGCCGGACCGCTTCGGCGGCCGCCATGCGATATCCGTTCACGATGATCGTCGGGTGGACCTCCTGCTCGATCAGGGACTCCGCCGCTTTGAGGAGTTCCCCCGCGAGGACGACCGCGCTCGTGGTGCCGTCGCCGACTTCGTCGTCCTGCGTCTTCGCGACTTCGACGAGCATCTTCGCGGTCGGGTGCTCGATCTCGATCTCCTTGAGGATCGTGACCCCGTCGTTCGTGATCGTCACGTCACCGAGGGAGTCGACGAGCATCTTGTCCATGCCCTTCGGTCCCAGGGTCGACTTGACCGCGTCCGCGACCGCGCGCGCCGCGGCGATGTTGTTGTACACCGCGCCTTTCCCCTTCTCGCGCTCTGTCCCTTCCTTCAAGATAATAATTGGCTGACCGCCCATCATGAGAATTCCCGCGGGTCTATACGAGGGCTTCTATATGAGTCTTCCGTAGGCCGGTGTTGTCCCACCAAGGGGAATCGTCTAAGAACCTAACGAAAGTGTCCAGGGGCGGGGGTTGAAAGGTCACGAGGGGTTCGGTCAGGCACAAGCGGCTACTGTGCAATCCTGGATCTGGCCGCCTCTGCCTGCATCCCCGTGTCACTCCGCTCCTCTCGGTGTCCCCTGTCCGCCTACTGCGATTA
>VBMC01000046.1 GCA_005879015.1 Methanobacteriota archaeon | reverse complement strand
GCCCATTGTGTCGGAGGAGAACGTCGGATCCTGGAAACGCGCGAGGCGGCGACTTGCCGGAGACACTCGGCTCGTCCTTCACGCCGCCGACGATGACTGTGCGGATTCCGTCGGGCCTCCTAGGAGCGTGCCACGGAGGTCCGTTGCGTGAGCCGCCTCGATTCGGACACGCGCGAAGGCTCCGAGCGGCAGTGGTCCCGGCAGGACGACCTGCCTGTATTCGGGCGTGCGAGCCAAGACGGTCGACTCCTTGCCCGGCTCGGTCAGGAGGACTTCGACCTCCTCGCCGACGAAAGCCTCGTGGATCTGCTGCGCGATCTCGAATCGCGTCCGCGTCAGTCGGCGCGAGCGTTCCTTCACCCGCCATCCGACGATGGGGTTCGGCATCCGGGCCGCGGGAGTGCCGACGCGCGGCGAGAAACGGGTGACGTTCACGATGTCGGGACGGATCCGCTCGATGAGTTCCATCGTCTGTCCGAACTGATCTTCGTCCTCTCCGGGGAAGCCGACGATCACGTCGGTGGAGAGCGTGATCCGGGGGTATGCCCGACGGAACGTGTGGACGATGTCCTCGAACTGTGCCACGTTGTACTCCCGCCGCATGGCCTCCAGGATCGCGTCGTCTCCACTCTGGACCGGCAGGTGCAGGAATTTGAAGATCTTCTCCGAGCCGTAGGCCTCAACGAGCTCGTCCACGATTGGGTAGACGGTCAGTGGGTCCGCCATGCCCACGCGCACGCGAAATTTTCCCGCAAGCCCGTCAACGGCTCGGAGCAAGGCCGCGAGGTTCGTTCCCGCGTCGAGCCCGTACGCCGCCGTGTCTTGACCGGTTAGTTTGATTTCCTTCATCCCGCGGTCCACACTCCGGCGGACCTGCTCGGCGATCGTGTCGACCGGGTACGAGGCGACCCGACCGCGAGCGACCCGAGTGATGCAATACGTGCATCGACCGACGCAGCCCTGTTCGATCGGGATGATCGCGTCGTGCCATCCGAACGATTGGGATTCGATGTCGGCGGACCGGTCGCCACACGCCGTCCCGGCATCGAGGAGTTCCACGATCTGGGGCCACTTGCGCGGGGGAAGGAGTTTGGCCCTGGGGACCGCGTCCAGGACTCGCTGTCGCTGCGCGGCCGCCATGCAGCCGGCGATGATGAGAGGTCTGTCGTACGCCGCCAATTCGGTCATGCGGCGGATCATTTTCCGCTCGGTCGTCTCCACGACCGTGCAAGTAACGAGGACGTGGGCGTCGGCATCGCCCTCGGTGGTCACGAGGGCGTGACCTTGCCCTGCCAAGGCTTCCTGCATGAGGCGCGCTTCCCCGTAGTTTTGCGTGCAACCATGCGCCTCGACGAAGACCTTCACGAAGCGGCCGATGGATGGGCCCGTATTTTCGGGTTGCGAGTCCGTGGACGTAACTCTTATGCCCGAATGCGCGTTCGAGACGACCATGGAGCCTGGGCCCGAGCACCCAGTACCGACACCGCAGACCCCGACGCCCATACCAACGCCGGAGACGCGGCCGGTATTCCCCCGGTCGGCCCGACGGGGACCGGAGCACGAGCTCAAGGATCGCGCGAAGGCCGCCAAGCTCCGACACCGGGCCGCGAAGGCGCGACTGAAGGCGAACCATCTCGAGGAGCGCACGCGGCACCTGCGGTCGAAGGCGGACCAGATGGAAAGGCGGGCGGACGATCTGGACGGGGTTACCCGGCCCCGAAGCGGCGCATCCGTCAACGAGTGAGCTTGCGCGAAGGCGCCGGCAGGTCCAGGTTCGGCGCGACCGCATAGCCGCGCGCGGCAATTTCATTCACGTATTGCGTCTCGAGATACCACGACAGGACGGCGCTGTCCGTCTTCGTGAGCTTGCACATGGGTCCCATCCCGCAGCGCGAACCGGCCGTCCGCCGGATAAGCGTTTGTCAACGACGCGAGAAGGTTCATGCCCGGGGACGGCGCTCGGCCGGACGGTGGTCGATTGCCTCCCGGCATTGTATACGACGAAATTGACAACTACATGGATGGCCTGGCGAACCGCGGCGATGCCGCCCTCGTGACGGTCGAGAAGCAGGGCCTGAAGGGCGGCTGGCCGATCGTCGGTGCGGCGGAGGGGAGTCTGCTCCACATCCTCGCGCGGTCCCTGCGAGCGAAGCGCATCCTGGAGCTCGGCACCGCGATCGGGTATTCGGGGACCTGGCTCGCGCGCGCCCTCGTCGACGGCGGCGAACTGGTCACGGTCGAGCACGATGCCGAGACCGCGGCCCTCGCTCAGAAAAATTTCGAGAAGGCAGGCGTCGTTTCAAAAGTGCGGATCCTGGTAGGGGCGGCGGACCGAATCATTCGCGATCTCAAAGGCCCATTCGATTTCATCTTCAACGACATCGACAAAGCCGGGTATCCCGCGGTCCTCGAGCCGTGTATCGAACGACTCCGGATCGGCGGCCTCTTGGTCACGGACAACGTCCTTTGGAATGGCGATGTGGCCCGCAAAGTCCGGTCCGCGGAGACGGCGGCGATCCGGACCTATAACGAGAGGTTGGCGAAGGACCCGCGTATGATCGCGACGATCGTGCCGCTCCGCGACGGGGTCTCGATCGCGTCGAAAGTTCGTGACTGACTTTCACCGATCGTCCCCGCTTCCCGTGAGCATTTAATACGGCCCACGGGCATGGTTGGGAAGAATGGCCAAGAAGCGGAGCCGCGGGCACGTGTTCGTCGAGACGGACGGTCAGGTCTTCCTCGTTCGGGAACGCGGCAAGTACCGATTCCCGCGGGCCGACGAGGGCCTTCCATTCCGGACGGATCCGAACGGCATCATGGACTTCGGCGAGGATCGTGTGCTGAAGCGCACCCCGCGGCTCGACCATCACCCGGAAGAGTGGATAGGACGGGACTCCGTGTTCGAACGGACGGACATCGACCCGCTCGTAAAGCGCGCCATCTACACGACGATGATCCGTTGCGTCTCCGAAGTCATCCTCTCGAAGGGACCGCGTGTGTTGATGGTGAAGGCGGTTCGAGGATTTTCGAAAGGGTACTGGAACATCCCCGGCGGCTTCATGGACTACGGGGAGGGGCCTGAGGCAGGAGCGAAGCGGGAAGCGATGGAGGAGATCGGGACCGAAGTCGCGCTCGACGGTCTCCTCAATGTCTACGTCTCTGGTTTTCCGGGAAAACCGGCGTACACGTTGGGCTTCGTGTACAAGGGTCATCTCAAGTCCGACCGGCTTCGACTCAAAGCGGACGAGATTGAGGACGCGGCTTGGTTCACGGTCGATAAGGGACTCACGCTGACCCGCAACCCGTTCGCGAAGTGGGGGCTCGTGGATTTCTTCTTGCAGTCCCCCGAGTCACGACGGGCGTTGCGAGTGAAGCGTCATGGATTGTCCGAAGGTGCGAAGGGCATCGATCAGCCGACGGTCTTCCTCGACCGCGACGGCGTGATCAACCGGGGACGACCTGGATACGTCCGCACGCCCGATCATTTCGAGTTCCTGCCCGGTGCGATTGCGGGCATGCGCCTCTTCCAGGAGCACGGCTGGCGCCTTGTGATTGTGACGAACCAGGACGCCTCCGGATGGAAGCTGGTCCCGGAGCGGCAGCTCACGCGGATCCACGACCGCATGCTTGCGTCCCTCGGGAAGAATGACATCCGGATTTCCGAGATTTACCATTGCCCGCACCATGTGCTGTCTGATTGCGCGTGCCGGAAACCGCGGCCCGGGATGCTGCTCGCGGCCGCACGGGACCTCGGGGTCCGCCCCAGGACCGCGTGGATGGTGGGCGACAAGCCTATCGACGTGCAAACGGGTCGGGCCTTCGGATGCCGCGTCGCCTGGGTCGGGCCGAAGGCGTGGAGAAGGCGTTTCGCCGCGGAAGTCCGGCCATGGTCTCCGGACGTGGTCGCAGACAGCCTCTTCGCCGCCGCCTCGGCGATCATACGAGATTCGGACGAGCGCGTCGTCGAGAGATTCCCGAGGACCCGAACCACTTCGGCGGCAAACTCCAAGTCTGGTTGATCGGTTTTCAGGCCGGGATCTGTTCGATGCCTCGGGAAGGTTGTCGTTGAGCGGCGCGGAACCTTGATGCTCATTGAGCCCCGTTGCAATTCTGCATGGACCTACGACACTCGAAGTGGGTCTTCGGCCTATCTGCGTTGACCGGATATCTTGTCGTCGTAGGCCTCCTACTCCTATTTCGGGCCGCGCTCGAGGTCATCCTTCTGGTCTCGGTCTTCCTCGCCATCTCCACGTTCAGGGTCACTCGCGGTTGGCCGCCTCGTCCCCCGCATCCGCGCTTCGGTCCCAAGGGAACCCGGCGAGCCGGCGTGATCATCCCTCTTGTGATTGTGGCCCTCGCGGTCTTGCTCGCCTATAACTGGAGAGGCGACCCACCAGGATTCCTTCCGAATGCAGCTACTTTGATTCTCTCTGGCGGTGCCCTGGGGTTCATCTTCTTCGTCGCGTCCCGGTCTGCGTCTCGCCCCTCGCGGGCGTGCCCTGAGTGTGGCGGCCGGATCCCCCCTTATGGTCGCATCGCGAAGTGTCCGTATTGTGGTCACGCCCTTTCGTGAAGATGCGGACCTGGCCCAGGCGCCTCTGCTCCGGACGGATTGAGGGACACTAAGCTCTTAGCGGAAGGACGTTGTTTGGCTTGGAGAGGAACATCGATGGTCCAGGAGTACGGCCTCTTCATCGGCGGGAAATGGAAGAAATCCGAAGGCAAGCGGTTCGAGACGATCAACCCGGCCACGGGCGAAGTCCTGGCCACGTTCCCCTCTGCGACGAAGGAAGAGTTGGGCGACGCCGTTCGCGCGGCGAAGGGCGCGTTCGAGAGATGGCGGAAGACCCCCGCACCTCGACGGGGCGAAATTCTCCTCGAGGCAGCGCGGATCTTTCGACGGAAAAAGGAGGAACTTGGTCGCATCGTGACCACGGAGATGGGGAAGGTCATCGCCGAGGGTCGCGGCGACGTCCAGGAAG
>VBMC01000296.1 GCA_005879015.1 Methanobacteriota archaeon | reverse complement strand
CGCAGTCGGCCTAATCGATCTCGGCGGGGGCCATCGGCGAGCCGCGCACGTTGAGGATCATGTCCCGCGCCTTCTCCTTCGAAGGATAGATGCAGAACGTCATGTGGGTCCCCCACCTCGCATTCGTCCTCCGGAAGATTTCGCTCAGCCCCTCGAAGTCCTGCTCCGTGAAGTGCACGAGTCCCAGGTTCAGATCGAACTCGTACTTCGTCGGTTCCCCACGGTGGAACCGGATTGGAATCGGCCCGTAGAGCTTGTAGTCGAATCGCTCGAGCTCGCCGAGGAGCTCGCGGAGCACCTCCACGTTGGCGAAGGGCTCCATCGGGTCGAACGCGGGTCCGGCATCCGGCGACATGCGGCCGGGACCGAGGCTGCAAGATAAAGATGCACCGAATGCTACCCCCGCCGCAGGGCGAGTCCGCTACGGGGTTGGACGGGAGCGATGGCACGGATCGTCATCGTCGGAGACCGCGATTCGGGGAAGACGACGTTTCTGACACTCGTCTACACCACGCAAGTGAAGTTAGGCTCGGACGCGGCCGACGACTTCCGGTTTCATGTCGCGATCGATTCCATCGATGAAGTCTCCGGCGTCTTCCAGCAATTGATGTCGGGAGGTTTCCCGGATGCCGCGGCGAAAGAAGGGATTCACGGGATCAAGTTCCATCTCGGCTACCGGACGTCCGGGTCGAGGTTCTTCTCGCGACTCCGACGGCAGGGATGGGCGGGCGGGTCCTCCGCGTCCCTCGACTTCCTCATCTTGAGAGACCTCTCTTGGTGGACAGTACGAAGCTTTCCATGACATCGGACGAGCAATCGCCCGGTCCCATGGAGGCGTACGACGTCGCGGTCGAATCGCTCTTGGCCGCGATGCTCCGCTCGCGGGGGCCGAGCGGCCAGTCGCACCTCCATCCGATCTTCGTGTTTACGAAGTTTGACTCCGTCGATCCGAAGGCGTTGCGCGCCGCCAATGTCGGAGATGCGCCGCCGGAAGCCGAGAAAGCGGGCCCCCGCAGCACCTACGCCGAAACGATCCTGGATCGCCATCTGCCGAAGACGATGGCCCTCGTCCGATCTCGAGAGACGTCGGGACGGAAGTTCGCCAAGCCCTCCTTTTTCTTCAGCGGGGTCCGAACGGAACCCGCGGCCCCAGGTCGCCGGCCCAAGGTCTTGCTGCGGGCGAGCAAGGGCGGCCGATGGGAGCCGGATTATCCGGCGCACGAGTACCTCTCGCTGCTCGAGACCCTGTCGAAAATCGCCGCCTCTCGCTAACGCGGAAACCCCGCTCCCCTCCCGTCGGTCGCGATGATGATAATGTTGTGGTTACGATTAAGTACGGTTGGGGGGTCATGCACCGTTCATGCCCTGCGCACTACTCGGGGACCGCGCATCCGGTAAGACGACCTTCTTGGGACTCCTGTACGCCGCCCAAGTCAAGTACGGTACGGGGGTCCAGGACGACTTCCGGTTTCATGCGCCGATTGGCTCCTTGAACTTGATGTCCGCCGTGTACGAAGGAATGAAGGACGGCCGCTTCCCCAGCGCCACCCTGAAGGAAGAGATCACCGAGCTCGGGTTCATCTTCGGTTACCTCCGGGCGCTCGTCGGCAAGTTGCCGTACTACATCCGCCAGCAGAACTGGGTGCGGCCCTTCTCGACCCTCCGGTTCTCCGCCTACGACGTCTCCGGCGAAGACATCGAGGAGTTCATCGAGACGGGGATCGCCTCGCGGCCGTTGATCCAGCAACTCCTGAAGAGCGTCGTCGTCGTGGTCCTCGTCGACTGCAGCAAGATGACGACCGACATCGACACGCCGGCCTACAAGAAGATGCTGCGGTACGACAGCACGGTCGCGAAACTGCTCGTCGCGTTCCAGACCTACAAGAAGCAGGAATACGACCGGCTCAAGGACTCGGGCGTGAAGGCCGATACCCCGAGGATCTATCCCGCCTTCGTGCTCTCGAAGTTCGACACGCTCCGCGATGACGTCCTCGCGCGACTCGGCCTGCACCGCGGATTCCCCGAGGGCAAGCGCCAGCGGAAGGAATACGCCGAGGCGCTGCTCCGGGTCTTCGTGCCGCAGACCCTGTCCCAGATCCGCGGCGGCAAGATCGCCGGGGTCAGCATGGACAAGGCCGCGTACTTCCTGAGCTGGGTCCGCACGGAGCAGCAGGAAGGCATGGAGCCGGTCGGGCAGCCGAAG
>VBMC01000297.1 GCA_005879015.1 Methanobacteriota archaeon | reverse complement strand
ACTTGCGACAGGCGACCGCTCTCATTCATGTGATCGATGCGACCGGAGGGACGGACTTCGAGGGGAACCCAGTTCCCGCGGGAAGCCATGATCCCATTGAGGACGTTCACTTCCTCGAGGACGAACTCGCCCACTGGATCGCGGGAATCCTATCGCGGAACTGGGACAAAGAGGCCCGCCGGGCCGACCTCGAGGAAACGCCTCCCGAAAAGGTCCTTCTGGGAAGGCTGACAGGCCTCGGATTCACGGATATGCAGATTCACATGGCGCTGCGGGAAGCTCCGCTCGATCCGAAGATGGCGCACTGGACCTCGGAGGACCTGTTTCGACTCGCGAGGTCCTTGCGGCAGCGCGGCAAGCCGATGATCCTCGCCGCGAACAAAGCGGATCTCGCGCCCTCGGATACCCTGGACAAACTGGTCAACCTGGAAGGATATCACACGATTCCGACGTCCGCCGAGTACGAGCTCGCCCTCCGCCGCGCGGCGACGGCATCCCTCATCGCGTACGAGCCAGGCGGGCCTTCGTTCAAGATTCTCGAACCAGAAAAGTTGACGGCCATTCAGGCGAAAGCCCTTGATACGATTGCGGTGTTCCTACAGAAACGAGGGTCCACGGGCGTGCAGCAATGCCTGGAGGAGGCCGTGTTCAAACTCCTGAACTTGATCGTCGTGTTCCCTGTGGAGGATGAGCATCATTGGTCCGACAAGAGTGGGAACGTCCTTCCAGACGCCTTCCTCGTGCCTCGCGGTTCCACCGCGGCGGACGTAGCCTTTAAGGTGCACACGGATTTGGGGAACCACTTCATACGCGCCATCAACGCACGGACGAAGATGGTCGTCGGTCGCGACCACCCGGTTGAGGATGGGGACGTCATCAAGATTGTGGCGAAGGCATGAGCGAGTCGTTCGACGTTCGGATCATCACGGCTTCGTACCGTCGCGAGCCCGTGGACGGCCCTGAGGATCCCCAGGTGCCGGTCATCCAGCTGTTCGGCCGCACCCGCGAAGGGAAGAGTATCGCAATCGAGTACTCCGGGTTCAAGCCCTACTTCTTCGTTATCGCGCCACCCCAGGCTTTGCGGGGTGCGTTCGCCCGCGACAAGCAAGTGGTCGCCTTCGAGGATGTGACCTTGGAAGTCGAGGGCCGGCCGACGCCCTGCGCCCGCGTGGTCCTCCGACAGCCCTGGAAGACGCCGGAATACCGAGAGAAGGCCCGCAAGTTTGGATCGACAACCCGCGATCCGAAAGGACGCTACTGGACAGACCTGTTCCTGGTGGCCGAACGGTTCGAGCCGTGCGCCCCGTTCCGTCCCGCCCTCCGGATCCTGAGCTTTGACATCGAGAATTCAATCCGGGACGGCCACATCTTCTGCATCGGGGTCGCATACCGCGAAGCGGGCGAGATCAAGACCCGCATCCTCACCGGCAACGAGAAGGAGATCATCGAGCGGTTCGTGAAGCTCATCGATGAGTTGGATCCGGACGTCATCTCCGGATACAACATCGACGGATACGACCTGCCGGTCCTCATCGAACGGGCCGCGAAGCACGGCATGCAGCGGCTGTCCCTCGCGCGGGACCACTCCACGTTCTTCCACCTGGGCGAACGGTTCTGGCGGCTCGACGGGCGTATCCTGACAGACGTATGGTGGGCCGTGCGGGCGGAGATGCGTCCGAAGCAGGAGACCCTCGACTACGTGGCGAAGCACCTGCTCGGTGAAGGCAAGCACGAGCTGCAGCGCCGCCGAATCGACGAGGAATGGGAGGCGGACCGGGACAAGGTGATCCGCTACTGCATCCAGGACGCCGAGCTCTCGCTGCGGATCCTGGAGCGTGTGCGCCGGATCGAGAAGACCCTCGACCTCGCGGCGGTGAGCAAGCTTCCGCTCGAGGACGTGCTCCACGGCCGCACGTCGAACCTGATCGACTCGATCCTGATCCGGGCCGCGGACCGCGCGAAGGTCGCGGTGCCGATGATGAAG
>VBMC01000045.1 GCA_005879015.1 Methanobacteriota archaeon | reverse complement strand
CAAGAGGAGCGCCGCCTTCTTCGCCCGGACGCGCGCGGTGACGTACGGATAGTTCCCGCTCTCGATCGGGATCCAGCGAGTCACACGCCGCCAGTATCGAGCGAATTCGGACGACAGCGTGGAGGTCATTGGGGCGGCCATAAGACCTCCGCGACCTCCTTGATTGAGTCCCGCCAGACATCCGCGAGGATGGTCTCGAACCGAAGGTCGATTCGGCGGGATCCGTCCGCACTATCGATCACGACTCCCCCGACGCAGTCGATCGTGCTGCCGAAATTCTTGCCCACGATCAATCTCACCCGGTCGGCGTCGCGAGCGTTGCAGTACACCTTCCCATTCCGCCATTCCTCTTCGTGTGCTCGAAGGAGGGATTGGACCAGGCCCTCGCTCTCCGCGAGGCGGGCGAGCTTGTCGAGGACCGCGGCGTAGACCTGATCGAGGAGTTCCTTCTGCGCGGACAGGTCGATCTTTTTGCTCTCCAGTTCCGCACGGGCCAGGGCCTGGATCCGTGCTCGCTCCGCGGCACCCTTCGCTTGCTGGTCACGTTGCGCGAGCAGCTTCGCTCCTTCCGCGCGCGCGTCCTGGAGAATCCGCTCTCGCTCCGCGGCGGTCGCGCGGCGGATCTCCTCGGCCTCCGAGCGTCCTCGGGCGAGGACGTCCTCGATTACCGTTTCGAGGCCCATGACGATCGCTCTACGGAGCACCCACTTTGCTCAGCAGCTGGAGCGCGATTACGAGGCCGAAGACGACAATCGTCTCAGGCAGCACCATCAGGATCAGGCCCCTCCCGAACAGCTCGGGCTTCTCGGCCATCGCCCCGACGGTCGCACCACCGACGACTTTCTCGGCCCATGCGGTCGCTATTCCTGTCCCTGCCATCGTGATCGCCGCGGACAGCGCAGCGAATGGGTCTGCCACCATGCGTCTATACCTCCTGCGTCGTTCTCATCCCAAAGGGACGGAACGGAGTCCCGTTGCCCTTGTAGAACTTGATGAAGGCCTCCACGTAGTTCAACCGGAGGGCCTGAATTCCTGCTGAAATCCAACCGAGTAGGAAGACGAGGAGGTGGGCCATGATCAGGAAGACGATCCCCAGGATCACGAAGCCGATCTGGCCCGGGAAGATCATTCCCCGAAAGAGGATCGTGTTGAACGCGGACGCGATCGCCGCCTTGCCGATTCCGAGTCCCGCAAGCCGCGTGTACGACATGATGTTCGCGAGGAGTCCCGCGATCTCGATGGGGGCGATGACGGATTCGGTCAGGGCGAGAAAGGCGCCGAAGATGAGGACGAGGGAGACGAGAGGGAGTTTCACGCCCACGAAACCGCTCAGCCCGAGAGGCTCGATGGTCCTCGGGAACCACCCGAGGGGCACGTTCCAGACCCATAGGGCGATTCCGTTCCATCGGAGGGAGAAGGTGAGAAGCGTGAAGAGACCGAAGAGGCACAGGAACCATCCGAGCTTCGCCAGCGCGTGTTTCTTGTTGTGACGGATTTCGTTCACGAAGCCGATGATGTATGCGGTGCCCAGGTGCATCGCGGCGAATAAGATCGAAAGATAGACCATGTCAGCGACGCCGAACGCCTTGTGTATGATCGGTTGGAGCGGGATGGAAATTCCGAACGTCTCAAAACTGAGTTCCTCCAGATGGGCCGGGGGAGGATGGAACGGAATCCCGAATGCCTCGCCGAAGATGAAGAGGCCCAGGATGAGCGCCCAGACTCCGCCGATGGCGGTCACCATGAAGATCCGCCACCAGATGCTTTCTCGGTTCAACCGGATCATGGCGACGATTCCTAAGGCGATGAAGAGCGCGCCATAGCCCGCGTCCCCGATCATGAAACCGAAGAAAAACGGGGCTGCGAGGGACAGGAACTGAGTCGGGTCCAATTCATGGTAGTTCGGGGTCGAGTAGAGATGGACCAGGAATTCGAACGGCCTCACCGGTTTCGGGTTTCGCAGTAGGACGGGCGGCTCCTCTGGCTCATGGGAACGATGCGGCTCCTCGGACTCCACGAAAATACCCATGGCCTCGAACCTCTCACGGAGTTCGGCCGATCGCGCGGAGGGCAGCCAGCCGTCGATGACAAAGGAATGGTCGCTGACGGCGAACCGGAGCGGCGCTTCGGCCTTGTCCACTTCCACTTCGAGGACTTCCTCGGCAGCGACGACGAACGCGGCATGCCGATCTCGGAGCGTCTCCAGCCGACCTTCGATTTCCTCGAGGCGTGCCTTCCACTTCTCCAAGTCCGCCAGGGCCTCATCGAGCAGTGCTTCGGGATTCCCCTCGCCCGTCGGGATGTCGATTTGGGTGAAGCCAAATTTCGCGAGGACACCAAGGACCTGATCCGCCGCGGATTTTGGCGCGAACACCGCAACGAATCCCGGCGCCTGGAAGACCTCGGTGGGAACGCCCTCGAAGTCAGCCTCGGAAACTTCCTTCACGATGTGACCCACGAGGACTGCGATCGTCCCGTACCCGCGGTAAGTCTCGAGGGCAAGTTCGAGGGCCGCGAACGGCCGGAGTTCGTCGATGCGCCGATCAAGGTCGCTGAGCAGCGCCTCCGCCTTCTTCCGGGCGGCGTCCTCCTCCGTGATGTTCAGTTCCAGGGTCAGGATCTTACCCCGAAGCTCCTCGATCCGTACCGTTTCCTTCTTCTTCGGAGGTGTTTTCACCGCGAGGAGGTTCGCGATTGACCGGAGTTTCACGAGGTTCTCCGACAGGTCCGCCGCTGGCGGGAGCGGTTTGCCGATGCGAAATGTCTCGTCCTCGCCGTGGTGGTCGATGATGTGAATCAGCTTCATCTCGTGGAGAGTCGCGATGACCGAGGGCAACTTGTCCCGAGGGCCCGCCATCAGAGCCCTCGCCATGCGTTCTGGCCTAAACACGAACCGCACCTCGAAACTTCGTCAGAACGAGCTCGACGGCTCTGTCAATGTTCGCCTTGCCGCGAGCCGAGATTCGAGCCGCCTCCTCGCGGGCCGCGGCGAGCATGTTGTCGCGTTCGGATGCGACGCCGGTCTCTGCGGCAGCCAGGATGTCGCGATAGCGAGCCTCCGCCTGCTCGCGGAAGGTCTCGATCAAATCGAGCGCGGCCCGCCGTGCCTCTCGTAAGGTCGACTCCCGCTCCCGTTCCGCGGCCTCCTTCGTTGTCCGATTTTGAGCTTCCGCTTCCTTGATTCTCAAGAGCGTTTCCGCTTTGCTCATTATGGGAACGGTGCGGGAGAACTGGGCTTCTTTTAAAAGGTTTTCGTACTGGCGCCGCGCCCTCGATCTGCGGCATCATCGAAGACGTGATTCATTTTCATCTGGATTCTTTTATAGATACCGGAATATGCAACTCGGTGTCCGTTCGTGAGGCTCGCACAATACGTCCATTTTATCTGATTTCTAAGGAGGAAAATGCACAACTGCACAACGTATAAATAGGAAACGTTCATTTTCGCGCTTGTCCGGCAATCTCCAGATGGGAGCGGCAGCCAGAAGGTCGTGGGATGAGAAGCTTCGCGCTCATCATGGTGGCGTGTCTGTTCGTCGTCGCCGCGTTCCCCGCCTTCGTCCCGCGGGTCTCTGCGGAGGCGGTTCCCCCGCCCACGTACAGCTTCACGGTCATCGGTGAGACGGTCGGGACCAAGCAGCAATTTGCGCGGAACCTAATCCTGGTTACCGAGGTCCCGATTCAACTGATCGTGACGTTCCACAACAACGACACGATGCAGCATTCGTTCACGATCGCCGACGTGAACGGCACGATCAAGATCAACACGGGACTCGTGAGCCCGGGACTGAATGTGACGTTGAACTTCACGGTCATGTCGATGACCCTCATCGCCTACAACGGGACCCAGTTCCGACCGGAACCCGCCGCGGGCGGCGGCATCGTGTTCTACTGTATCCCGCACCGCGGGACGGGCATGGTAGGCAGCATCGCCTTGGCGGGCGCTCTAACCACGAATACGCCCCCGGAAAAGGGGATCCTCTTGCGAGCCTACTGGATCGGGATCATCGGCATCGCAGCGACGCTCCTCTGGACCATCATCAGCTACTTCTTGATCAAGTCCTCGAGTCGACACTTCAGGGACCATCGCGAACACGTCCGAAGGGGATTGCCATGACCGAGATCATCCGGACCGATGCACCGCGGCGGAGTGCGATAGCCTCCCTCGCCCTTGGGGGCCTCGTGGTCGGGGTGGTGTGGTTCAGCATTCTCTCCGTCATCATTGCACTGCAAGTCCTGTCCGGATTCGAGGACGGCCAGGCCGACACCTACATGGCCGTCTTCCTCGGTATGGTCTTCCTCCTCCTGACGGTCGCCCTGGACATCTATCGCAAAGAGTTCATGCCGGACGAGCTGATTCATAAGATTCGACGCCCCAAGATCGTCTTGACCCGGGCGTTCCGATGAGGCACCTGCGATGAGCTGGGAGAAGGAAGAGAAGGAAAAAGGGATGACCCGACGAGAGTGGGTCCAGCTCGGCGTCGGAGCCGCGACCGTCGCCTCCCTCGCCGGCCTGGGCGGCCTCGTGGCGGGCCAGATCCTTCCTCCTCCGTACAAGATGACCGGAGAAGTCCGGGACACGATTCAGTACACGAAGTTCCCGACGCCGCAATGGTGGAACACGAAGGCGGGAACGCCCGTCAAGGTGTCGGACTTCCAGCAGTGGCAAGGTGCCACGGGCGTGTGGCGAGGCCTCTTCCAGGATACGACGTACGTTCCAGGGACCGGCTACCCCTGCATGATCATACGCATCAAACGCGAGAGCCAGTTCTTCACGGAGCCGCCGGCCGACCAGGTGCCGGACGACTTCAAGAGGTTGCAGGCGAGCGACCCGGCGTTCAAGCTGTATTTCGACGATCCCGCGCTCGACACAGCGAACGGCGGGACCCGGATCGTGGTCTTGTTCGACCGTTGCGTGCACCTGTGCTGCTACCCCGGCTGGCACGTCGTCAATAACCCTCCGCCGGGGAGGGACTACAGCGCTTACGGCGCCTCTCCGCCGACCTACGTCCAGTTTCAAGAGGACCCGGTGTACTGCGTCTGCCACGGATCCCAATACGATCCGATGCTCCTCGTCGTGAACGTCCATCCGAGCGGGGCGTCTTATGTAGGGGCGGAACGGGTCCATGGGCCGGCCCCTCGGGCCCTCGCGGTGATCCCGGTGAAGGCGCAAGGGTCGACCCTCGTCGGAGGAGCGCCTCTGGCCCCGGACGGGAAGACGAAGGAGTTCGGCTGGTACGCGTACTGTTGAGGTGAAACCACGTCGACCACGGGGGACATCCGGAAGGATACGGGGCGCACGATCTTCGGCTGGATCAAGTCCCGCTTCCCGACGGTGCCCTATGCGGACCTCACGCGGGTCGTCGTCGAGACGGACCAGCGACACTCGGTTTCTTCTACGTCCCCGACGGGCGACTCGAGATCAGCGCGTCAGGCGACCTGACGAACCCTGCCTGGCGGTCCATGCTCATCATCATGAACGACATCCCGTTCGGGTTCATCATCCGCGGGATGCACCACTGGGCCGCCCACATCATGATCGCGGCCGTGTTCCTCCACATGTGCCGCGTCTACTTCACGGGCGCCTACAAGAAGCCACGGGAACTGAACTGGCTCCTGGGTGTCGTCCTGCTCCTTCTCACTTTGGCCTTCGGCTACTCCGGATACCTGCTGCCTGCGAACAACCTGAGCGAGGGCGCCGCGAACATCGGGATCAACATGAGCCGCGCCTCGCCCGTGATCGGGGACCAGCTCGCACGCCTCTTGTTCGGGGACATCAACACCCTGTCCGGTGTGTACATCCTGCGGTTCTACTGGTTGCACGTCTTCATCCTGCCCCTGGTCGTGATCGGGCTCATGGTCCTGCACATGGGCCTCGTGTGGTTGCAAGGAGTCGCGGAGCCCCACTGAGGTGTCCATGGAGATCGAGCGAGTCAAGGAGAAGATCCTCGAGGGCCGGCCGGGATTCCCGCGGCAGTACGGGCCGCAGCGGGCGGACCACCAGCCTGGCATCCCGCTGTTCCCACAAGAGGCGACACGGGACCTCGTCACGATCTTCTTGCTCACCGCGATCATGTTCTTCCTGTCCGCCTTCGTGACGCCGTTCCTCGGACCCGCTCGAAGTCCTCAGTTGTCGGAACTGATCGTCCCCGACTGGTACCTCCTGTTCTCATGGGGCCTTCTGAAAGTCGCGGACATCTTCCCCCAGTTCACGCTGGGCGAAGGCACCCCGTTGAAGGCGGTCTTCAACGCGGCGTTCTGGGGCGACCTGCTGAGCGGTATCCCCATCATCGCGCTCCTCGTCCTCCCGTTCCTGGACCGCGGCCGGGAAACCCGGCCCGCGAAGGCGCCGATTCGATCCGCGGTGGGCGTCGCCGGGATCGCGTCGATCTTCACGTCTTCGCTGTACTCGATCCGCGAGGTCGTCGCGCAGCGGTGGGTCACGCCGAACGGAGCAGCGTTGATCCCGGACGGCACGATGAAGTGGTTCTTCATCATCCCACCCGTCCTCGTGGGTCTGACGACCTACATCGCCTTGCGCCGCCTCGCCTACCAGCCGATGCGGATCTGGCTCCTCCCCTACGTCGCGGGCCTGACCTTGGTGGTCGGCGCGCAGATCGCCTGGATCTTCCTCACGCCCGGCGGCCTCGGCCCGGAGGCAAAGCCCTGGATCGTCCCGATCGGGATCGCCCTGTTCATCGTGTTCGCTCCGATGGTCGTGACGACCTTTGCCCTCATGCGTTGGCCGGAGTCGACCGCCCGGAAGGTCTCGACGTGGGCGGGCGCCCTCGGACTCATCGGTTTCCTCGCCTTCTACTTCGCCCTCCCGGTGGTCACGAAACCGGCCGCCCTCGGCTGGGTCCTGTCCGTCCTGTGGCCGAACATGAACACGCTCGTCTTCCTGCCGATCTTCGGCATCCTGACCGCGTGGATGGGCACCCGCCGGCCCTACAGCTCGTATGAATACCTGCTCAACGAGTGCTACCAGTGCGGGAAGTGCCACACCGTGTGCCCGGTCACGAAGGTCGAGGACGATGCCCTCGGCGGCCTGAACCTCGTTTACAACACGTTCAAGAAGCAGCACGACGGCGTCCCCCTCTGGACGTGCCTCGCGTGCGACGCGTGCAGCGCGGTGTGTCCGTTGGACATCCAGTACAGCGACTACATCCTCGAGGAGCGGGCGAAGGTCCACGCCAAGATGGCGGCCGACGGAGGCCAGAAGGAATGATGGACACGGAGTACGGTCCGGGCCGCACGATCCCGCATCCGGTCATGTTCCGGGTGCTCGACAGCGAAGCGGACGACCTCACGGTCCCCGAGATCAAGGTGGAGCACAAGTCCGAGTTCGCGTACTATCCGGGCTGCGTCGACTACTACGACGTCGAGATGCAGTTTTCTCACATGAACTACGGCGACACGAACCACGGGATCATCTTCGACTCGTCGGTCAAGCTGCTCCGGGCGGTCGGCATCCAGCCGATGATCCTCGACCGGTCGTTCATGAAGTGTTGCGGCCACGACCAGTTGTGGCAGGGCAAGGTCGACGTCTTCGAGAGGATGCGGGACTACAACACGAAGATCATCAAGATGCTCGGCGTGAAGACCTTCATCACGTCGTGCGCCGAGGGCTACCGGACGTTCAAGCTCGACTACAAGCTGGACGGGGTCCGCGTCGTGCACATCACCCAATTCCTGTACGAGCGGGG
>VBMC01000044.1 GCA_005879015.1 Methanobacteriota archaeon | reverse complement strand
CGGAACTGATGGCGAAGAACCACATCTCCTCGGTCGTCGTGACGGAGAAGGACGAGCCGGTCGGCATCATCACGACCCAGGACCTGATGCAGTTCCTCGCGGGCCTCCGCGAACGGGAGCAGCTGTTCGTCGAGATCAGCGGCCTCGAGGACGAACCGCCCGAGGCATACGACGAGATCTATGCGGTCATCCAGAAGGAGATGCGCCGGATCGCGGAACTCGTCGAGCCGAGGACGTTCGCGATCCATTTCCAGAAGTACAGTCCCGAAGGGGACCGGTTCAAGTACTCGCTCCGGGCGCGGTTCACGACCGCGCACCGCGTGTACCACGCCCACCACTTCGACTGGGACCTCCACGCCGCATTGAAGGGCCTCCTCGAGGTCCTGCACAAACGGATCCTGAAGGAGAAGGAGCGCCGGATGACGGAACGCAAGCGCCCTCACTCAGCGTAGGTTCCAGAAATCGCGTTGAGCCCGCTTCGTCGCCTCGATCGCTTCTCGACCGCGACCCTTGTCGTCGAGGACGTCGGTCAGCGCGACGGGGATCGAGCGGCCTTCGATCCCGCCCACCACCCCGGCAATCACCTCGCTGAGCGCCTCGAGGTGGTATCCGCCTTCCAAGGCGATCGTAAACCGGCTCGCGCAGAGACGGCCGGCGAAGGCCGCGCTCCGCTCGACGAGGTCCACATACCCGGGAGAAGAGAGCGTGAGGGAGGTGAGCGGGTCGCGGTAGTGGGCATCGATTCCCAAGCTCACGAGGACGACATCCGGACGAAACTGCCCTAGGATCGGCTCGATGACCGAGTCCAGCGCCGCCACATATGACGCGTCGCCGCACCCGGCCGTGAACGGGATGTTCACCGTGAAACCACGTCCCTCGCCCGTGCCGGTATCTTCCGCGGGACCCGTCCCCGGATAGATCCCGTACTCGTGCGTGGACACGTAGAGGACCGCGGGATTCTCCGCGAAGATGTCCCGCGTCCCGTTTCCGTGGTGGGCGTCGTAGTCCAAGATGGCGACGCGACGACCCGCGGCGACTTGTTCCGCGGCGGCGATCGCGACGTTGTTCAGATAGCAGAACCCGCCGCCATAGTCCGGGCCTGCATGGTGACCGGGCGGCCGGACCAAGGCGATGCTCGGATGGCCGTCTCGGACCGCGGACCGAGTCGCGAGGAGGACGCCACCCGCTGCGAGCCCGGCGATGTCGAACGTGCCCCGATGGACCGCGGTCTCCGGATCCAAGAAGCCCTCCCCGAGATTCCGCACCAGTTCGACGTACGATTCTCGATGGACGCGCCGGAGGTCGGCGATCGTCGCGGTCGGAGGCGCTTCGACCCCATGAAAAAGCCCTTCCCGCTCCAAGCGCTCGACGATGGAGCGAAGACGGTCCGGCCTCTCCACATGGAGGGGCGATGGAACATGGTCGAGGAACCGCGGATCGTACACGATCACGACCATGGGAAGGGCGGAATCGATTTCAAGGCATCGTCCGGCCCAAATCGGGCCGCAGGGCCGAGACGGTTCGATGAACGACAGCGACGGGCAAAGGTCTTTACGCATCGGCTCCAAGTCGGGACCTCGTGTTGGAAACCCGCCGGATCCTGCTGGGGGATCGCCTCCGGCTCCGGCCTCTTGCTTCGACGGATCTTCGGCGATGCGTGAAATGGTTCTCGGACCCGCAGATTATCCACTTCCTCGGACGGAACTCGCCCGTGACCTTACCGGAGGAGGAACGATGGTTCCGTGACTACGAGCGGCGGACGGACGAACAGATCTTCGCAATCGAGGCCGAGGGCCTCCACATCGGGAACATCGGGTTGCACAAGATCGACCGGGTCCACCGGAAGGCGGACGTGGGGATCGTGATCGGCGAACCGACGTTCTGGTCGAAAGGCTATGGGACGGAGGCGATGCGGACCGCGCTCCGCTATGCTTTCGGGCCGCTGAGCATGAACAAAGTCTCGCTCGACGTGCTCGAATACAACACGCGGGCGATCCGAACCTACGAGCGCCTCGGGTTCAACCGCGAAGGCGTGCACCGCGAAGACATCTACAAGGACGGCCGGTTCGTGCACGTAATCCGGATGAGCATCCTCGCCCGCGAGCTGCACGAGCCAGCGGTCCCTTGAGGTCTATGCCAGTTCCAGGAATTCCCTTGGGGCCGTGCTCAAGACCCGAGGTCCGTTCTTCGTGATCAGGACGTCGTCCTCGATCCGCACGCCACCGAACCCGGGCACGTAGACGCCGGGCTCGTTCGTGAGGACCATGTTCGGTCGCAGGACGAGGTCGCTCGAAGGGCTCAAGCCGCCGCTCGGGTCGTGGACCGCGAGTCCCACGGAATGACCGAGGCCATGGATGAACCGCCCCTTGTATTTCGTGCGGTCGATCAGGGACCGCGCCGCGGCGTCGACCGCCTTCCCCCGTGCGCCCGGTTTCATCTTGGCCAAGGCGGCGGCTTGCGCTCGCGCGACGGTGTCGTGCATCCGCCGCTGCTCCGCGGACGGAGAGCCCACGACGACCGTGCGAGTGATGTCGGAACAGTACAGGTGGTACTGGGCCCCGAAGTCGATCACGATCATGTCACCCCGTTCGATCTTCCTCGGCCCTGCGGTGTAGTGCGGCTCCGCGCCGTTCGGACCGGATCCAACGATCGTGCGGAAGGAGGGCGCGGTCGCCCCGTTCTTCTGCATCCGGTACACGAGCTCGGAAGCGACCTCCGCCTCCGTGACCCCGGTTTGGATAAACGACAGGGTTTCCTCGAACGCTCGTGAGGCGATGTCGCAGGCCCGTTGAATCAGATCCACTTCCTGGGCGTCCTTGACGAGCCGCGCCTTCATCACGGCCCCGGAGATGTCGACGAACCGCGCGGCCCGCGGCGCGAGTTTCCGGAGGCGCTGGAACGCGGCATACGTGAGCTCGGACGCGTTGATGCCGATCTTGCGGTGCCCCGCGAGCCGCTTCTTGATGAGCTTCGAGGATTCATCGCGGGTGCGGTACACATCGAGGGGGAGACCAGACTTCTTCGCCGCCTCCTCTTCCAGCGCGGACGTCGTGATGGCGGCTTTACCGTCCGGCGTGAGCCACGCCGCGCAACCCTCGAACAAACCGTCCGTCACGCCGGTCGCGTAGAAGAAGGACATGTCGATGTGTGGATCCACGGAGTTCAGGAACACGATTAGATCGACGCCGTCGTTCAAGTTCCGGAAGATGCGCTTCACGCGCTCGCCCATGGTGTCCCCCGTGTGGTAGCGGACCGAGTATAGTTAAAGGTTCGTCGCCGGGAAGTGTTTTATCCGCAAACCCAGTGCGCCGTCCGATGGCAAAACGTCGACACCGCGGCATGGAGCGACGGATCGCGGGGGAGCGCATGGCGACCCTGTTCCGTCTCGCGGAGACCGAGGCGCTCCACCGCAGGACGGAACGGGCGCGACGCTATGTCGAACTCGCCCGTCGGATCGGCATGCGGTACAACGTCCGTGTGCCTGCGCCGTTCAAACGGTCCTTCTGCAAGAAATGTTTCGCGTTCCTCCTGCCGTCCGTGAGCGCGCGGATTCGCCTGGGCCAGGGTCGCGTCGTCGTCACGTGCGGTGCCTGCGGGGCCGTGCAACGATACCCCTACCGCCGAGAGCAGCGGGCCCGTCGCGCGTCCCGGGCGCGGGCTCAATAGGACGTCGTCATGTCAATCTTGCCGGCCTTCCGCGCGAAGTACTCACCGACCTTGTAGATCAGGACGCTCAGCGCGAAGAAGCCCACGGATGATACGATCAAGAAGAAGAGGATCGTCAGCGGGTCGAATCCGGCCAAGGTCGTGTTCACCGTGATCGTCGGAGCAATCAGTCGTCGAGTGATTTCGAACCAATATGTCAGAGGGATGGCGCGGCCGATGGCCTGGCCCCAGCTCGGCAAGATGGAGAGGGGGAACAGGACGCCGCAGAACACGTAGAACAACCCCGGGATCCCTTCCGCCAGCCCATGAGTGTGCTTCGCTGTCAGGAACGAGATCCCGCCCAGGCAGATCCCAATCGCTAACAGGACTGCGAGCCCGAGGACCGTGCTCACGAGGAACATCGGGACATCGGCGAGGGCCAAGTGCAACCGCACCCCGAGAAACATCGCGCCGAAAAGGAGTGTGATTGCGACGGCAAATACGGCGACCGCGATCTTGGAGGCCGCGCGACCCAGGATGTACACATAGTACGAGATCGGCGAGATGTAGATGTAGCGAATCGTCTGGTACCATTCGCGGTCGGACTGGATCACCTGGAACGTCCCGAACAGGACCGTGGCGACGAAGATGAAAAACGAGTTCCCTACGTACATGTAGGAAAATGCGTCGGTGTCGCCCTGGGGCCGACCGATGGCGACGAAGACGATGTACATGAGGACCAGGATGAACGCCCCGGCCACCGGTTTAATGACGGAGTACAGGACGAAGAGCCAGGGCTCGGTCCAGTTCGAGTCCATCTCCCATCCGAGCCATGCGGCCGTCTTGAACGTCCGCCAGTACGTGCTCATTGATGCCGTGAGGTCAGCTTCCCCTCTCGTTTCGCGAGCGTCTCTAGGTACGCGAGACAGTACCTTGCGAGGATCAAGAACAAGACCGCCATGCCGACGAGGATCTCAAGTTCCGTCGTGACGTCGAAGATCCAGAAGTTGCCGCCGAAGGCGGTCGAACCGAGGGTCAGCTGGCGGAGCGCATCGAGGCCGAGCGAGGCCGGAATGAACGAGCCCGCGATCGCGATAGCCGGGCCCCATCCGGGAATCCGCAAGAGGCCGCCGAGAGGGAAGTAGAACCCGCTCGAGAAGAAAATTGGTTCCTCCATGAGCGCGGACAGGTTCCACGCCTCGCGGCCCCAGAGCAGGTACAACGAGGCGAACATCATCCCGAGCCCGTAGAGGGCGATCAGCGTCGCGAAGAAGACGGCGAGCAGCACCAACGGGCTCGCGACCTGGAAGATGACGCCGAACACGAGGACGCCGGCGACCAGGGTCGAGATCGCCCGCATCGAGGTCATGACCACCCCGCCGACCGCCATCCCGCCGAGCAGGGCCATCCGATTCATGGGGGCCATCATGTAGAGTTGCAGGTTCCCGATTTCCTTCTCCCAGTACAGCTGGCTCGCCATCGACCAGAGGACGTTGAGCCAGAACGCGACCATCGTGCCGCCGAGGACCACCGATGCCACGAGCGCGTTCGTGTTCGCGCCAACGGCGGCCGCGGCGGCGGCCTGTGCCGCCGCATTCGCGCAGGGATCATGCCCGCACATCCCCCAGGGCGCGGCCGTGGTCTTCGTCGTGATCGCCGCGAGCGCCTGGCCTCCGAAGAACTGATAAACGAACACGTACGCCGCGATCCCGAGCAGTGGAAGGAACGCCTCGAAGAAAATCCAGGATGGCTCGCGGTTCGCGCCGACGATCCGCGGATAGGACCGGCCCTTGACGGCCCGGAGGTTTAGCCCGATCCGATATCGCAGGTCCGAGCGACGGGCCTTGGCCTCGCTCACTCGAATCCCCTCCCCACCATGCTGATGAAGACGTCCTCCAGGGTCGGCTCGGACTTCTGCAGAGAATGGACCTTCTTGCCCTGCAACGTGATCGTGCTGAGGATTTCCGCGACGGGACCCTCGTCCTCGAGGATGAATGTGAGGAAGGATCGATTCTTGGCGATGTCATCCTTGTGCGAGAAGTTCTTCACCCCCTGCATCGTGGAGAATGTCGTAAGGTCGCGGATCGCGTCGACCTCCAGTCGGAACGTCGTTTCCGTCCGGATCATCCGCTTGAGGTTCTCCGGGGTGTCGCACGCCAGGATCTTCCCCTTGTCAATGATCGCGATGCGGTCGCACATCTGGTCCGCTTCCGCCATATAGTGCGTCGTGAGTAGGACCGTCTTGCCTTTCTGGCCCCGCACCCAGTTCGTCACGTACTCGCGGATCACGCGGGCGGCGTTCACGTCGAGGCCGAGGGTCGGCTCGTCCAGGAACAGGATGTCCGGGTCCGTGACGAAGCCGCGAATCATGTTCATCTTCTGCCGCTGCCCCGTGGACAGCATTCGTACCTTTGCGTTCCGCTTGTCCCAGAGCCCGAAGATGATGTTCTCCCGCGCGGTCAGAAGCCCGTACCCCGACGTCTCGCCGCCGGACACCATGTTGATGACTTGGCGGATGGGGAAGGGATCCTTGCTCACATCATGGCCCGCCACCAGAGCTTGTCCCGAGGTCGGCAGCAGCAGTGTCGCTAGGATCTTGATGAGCGTCGTCTTGCCCGCGCCGTTGGGACCGAGCATCCCGAACAGCTCGCCCTCTTCAATCTTGAGGGAAACGTTGTCGAGCGCGGTCACCGGGCCGACGCTCTCGTCGACTTCCTCCCCTGCCTTGCGTCGGCGTTTCTTCTTGCCGGCGAAGATCCGAGTGAGGTCACGTGTCTCGACGGCGTACGACATAGGGGATTGGGTCCACTCGCTCCCGGACCGGGCGCAGGCGTCCGCGGGACTAGACGGCCAGGCGCTGCCGGTATCGGGTGACGTATCCGGCAATCCGGTTGCGCATCAGATTGCTCCGCACGTCGGTCAGTTCGGAGACCATCTTCTTGTTGTGCTCGAAATCCGCCGTGAATTCGTTCGGATAGAGCTTCGCGAGCTCAATCGCGACTCGCTTGATGTACGTCGGCCGAATATTGCCCAACGATTCACTCCGCGTCCGGTTCGGGAGGCCGTCGAAGGGGAGCGCGCTAGATAAAGGTTCCTCGGAGGCGAGCAACGAACGCGATCCGAAGGCCCCGCGAGCCGCACTCGGTCGTCTGTCGAGCACTCTGCGGGCAACTATTAAATACGAACCTCGGATACGCCCGATTGAGAACGCGCCCGCGTCGGTCTCCCGGAGCAACCGAGGATGGAAGAGTCCCTGGTGAACGTGGAATTCCTGAAGAGTTCCAACAACTTCATCGCCCGCATCCAAAGCGAGTTGGGCGGGATGCGAGAGTACCGCAGCTCCTCCTTCGAAGAGGTCCTCGAACAAGTCGTGATCGACCTGCAAGAGGAGTTCGAGTCGTACTGATCAAGCGCCCTTCCAGCTCGGCTTCCGTTTCTCGATGAAGGCGCGCATGCCCTCTTCCTTGTCGTGGGTCGAGCCGACGACCCCGAACGCTGCGGTCTCGAAATCGAGGCCCGCGGCGAGCGGCATCTCCAAGGCCGACCGGAGGCAGGCCTTCGCCAGGGCGATGGCGGCCGGGCTCTTCTCGAGGATCTTACGGGCTAGGGCCTTCGTCTCCTCGAGGAGTCGTTCCGCGGGCACGACGCGATTCACGAGGCCAATCCGCTCTGCGGTCGCCGAGTCGATCGCGTCCCCGGTGTAGACCATCTCCGAGGCCCATCCAAGTCCGACCAAACGCGGCAAACGCTGGCTACCGCCGAAGCCGGGGATAATCCCGATATTGACCTCCGGCTGGCCGAGCTTCGCTCGGTCCGACGCGATCCGGAT
>VBMC01000295.1 GCA_005879015.1 Methanobacteriota archaeon | reverse complement strand
CGGCGGCGGCCGGGGAGGGCGCAACCAGGAACTCGCGCTGTCGGCCGCAGGACTCTTGGCGGGCCGGCCTGCGGTCCTCCTCGCCTGCGGCACGGATGGCGCGGACGGCAACACGGAGGCCGCCGGCGCGATCGTCGACGGAAGGACGATGGCACGGGCGAGCGCCCTCGGGCTGAACCCGGAGGAGTTCCTCGACAACAACGACGCGTACTCGTTCTTCCGCCCGCTCCACGATTTGGTCGTAACCGGTCCCACGGGCACAAACGTGGCCGACTTGGTCCTGTTCCTCGCCCATCGCCCCGGCCGCGATCGTCGGGAGAGGCTCAGCCGATCTTCCGGACGGGGTCGCGCGTCATCGCTCGACAGTCCTCGTTCCGAATCCGCACACCCGGAGGGCCATGGGGGCTCCGTACACACTCATTAAATACGCTTTTGGGCCGTGCGGACGGCGAGGAGGGTCGAAGTCCGAAGGAAGCCACGGGCCTGCTGGGGACTCGAACCGAGCTCAGTGACCACGCCCCCGAAACCACCGATCGTATGCCTTGTGATCCGCAATCTCAACGACGGCAATGTACCGTTCGCCGCGATCGCGCACAATCGCGTAGAGGAGCCTCCAGAACGAAGGCAAATCCTCCACGAACAGGTTCTCCAGACCATACCTATCCTTGAGCGCCTTCGGGATACGATCTTTCTTTACGACTTCGCCATGAAGACAGTCCGCGAGCAGGATTGAGCGAAAGGAGCGAACGCGTCGGGCAATCGACCGGGAAGCCGGGTCCGGACTCCCCTCCAGGCGGACGAGGCTCTCGGCCGCAGCCGTGGACAAGACGATGTCTCGCGCTCGGAGTCCCATTACAGGTGGGGCCCCTTCCGGATCGCCTCGAGCAGCTGGGAGGAAGCCTCCGGGACCCAGATGAGCCCCTTGCTGCCTTCCGCCACCATTCCTTCATCGCCGAGGAAGGCGAGTGCAGCATTGAGGCTCGGGCGGGTCGTCGAATGGCCCCATCGGGCGAGGGTCGCGAGAACCTGGTTACGGCTGATCGGCCCTTCGGATTTCTGCAAGGCTCCCAGGACATATTCGATCATCCGTATAGTATATGTATCCTTATACCTCCACGAGACCGAGCGCACGCTTCAGAATAGAAAGCGGCTCCGCGTTCGCGGCCGACTCCGAAGCCGCATGGTGCGCGCCTGCTGGGAAGGCGCCCGCGTTGGGATTTGAACCCAAGTCACCAGGTCCGGAGCCTGGAAGTCTATCCAAACTAGCCTACGCGGGCGTGGAAACGGTCATCGCGAGGAATGGCTAAAAAGGGCTATCCTGGCGCCAGCCCACTCCATGGTCCAGCCAGACGACAGGTCCCTTCGCGACGGAACGACGCCACGGGATAGGCCTTTCCTGCCTCGAATACCGATGCGCGCTTCGGATTACGATTGCGGAGGAGGAGCGGGCTTCTTTCGCCGGGCCGACATGACGATCACAGCGATGATCGCAAGGATCACCGGGACGATGGCGAGCCAGATCCAGCTCGGGAGGGTGCTGGGCGTTGGGCTGGGAGCCGGCGTCGATCCCGGATTCCCCGGCTGCTCCCACCCGTAGTCGCGATACGTATAGACGGAGCCGGTCTGCGTCGCGATGGCGTCGATGTTCCACGCGGTGATCGGCGCCAGCAGGGTCTTCTGCACGCTGACGACCAGGGTGTTCTTGAGCGCCGGATTCGAACCTGTGGACGTGATCGTAGTGGTGCCGGTGAGGTCCACAGGCGTAAATCCCGTTGCGTTCGACCTGAGCGTCGTTGTGCCGCTGGCGTAGGTCACGCTGAGATGGCTCGCGTTGTCCGACCGCGTGAAGAGGCGGATCTCGTAGGACGTATTGGCGAGGTTTGCAATGCTGCCTTTCACCTGGATGGTCAGGTTGACATTAGCGGAAGCGTTCGCGGATCGGATCCAGAGGAGGTTCACGCTGTCCGGAAACGGACTCAAGGTTAGATTGCCCGTCGGCGTCAGGACCGGCGTATCGTTTGTGGCCCAGAATTTCACCACATCGCTCGCGGGATCGCTGT
>VBMC01000043.1 GCA_005879015.1 Methanobacteriota archaeon | reverse complement strand
CCATCGCGGTCGTGATGACGTGGCCGATCGACAGGACCGCTCCCACGGCAATCCAAAGAATTACAGCTGAGGAGACATCTCCTCCTTGGAAGAGAGCCACCGCCGCGGCCCACGTGAGCAGGGGTGCGCCCAGGCCCAAGATCGGGTACAAGAATAGGCCGGGGCTGAGGTCGGTCGCCCGATGGTACTCGGCCATCGCCCGAAGTCCGATCTTTCTCCGGGCAGGGAGCTGGGTAATCGCCTTATCGAGGCTCGCTCCCGCGAGCAGTCCGTTCAGGATCAGGGCCACCGCGAGGAGGGCCAGTTCCAGGGTGGAGGCCATCGAGGGCTGCAGACAGTCCGAGACTTAAGCCTTCAGATGAGTCGAAGAGTCCATGTTCATTGCTCACGATTTGGTATCGGATGGACGTCCTGGTACCAATAAAACTCCCAAAGGTGATGAGATTTTCCTCTCCGTCCATAATGGAAGCAACACTTTTCGAGATGGCTTGGCGAGGTCTAGAGGAAGACGCCCCCGCTGGGATTCGAACCCAGGTCTCAGGCTCCGCAGGCCTGTAGTCTGTCCAAGCTAACCTACGAGGGCTTGCAGGGCAAACGTGCTCTATGCCTAAAGTCTCGCATTCAAATCGCGGAACGACCTCTCAGGATTTCGGCGCCCTCGATTGTGCGCCGTCGGCGACCGATGAAGACGCCATGAGGCCTGTCACGTATTCCTGAAACGAGGCGTTGAACATCCCGCGGGAGATCGTGTGCACATGGGTGAAGATTGGGTTTCGGGACATGACTTCGATCCAGATCGCCCATTCACGCCACGAGGCGTCGTCGATCCACCGCTTCTCGTGTAGGATGTAGACTCTCTCGAACAATCCATAGATCATGAGGAGATAGCTTCGCACGAGTTTCTCTCGGGACGAGAGCGGCGGAAGGTCCAGTGCGGAGACCAAACCGGGTCTCACGAGATCGTCCAGCAGCTCCCCGATCTCCGGTCGATTGACCTGGGTGCGAATGATATCGTTGTAGTCGTCCAAGACGTCCTGGTAGGCGGCATCCTTGATCGCCTTCGTCTGGCTCCGCAGCTGAAGGATGAAGACGATCAGGGTGACGGTGAGGACGACCGTTTGACCGAGGGTCGCAATGACCACGAGGTCGAACCCGTCCATCCATTCCCACCTCGGTTCGGACGACTGGGAGGCTCAGGTTTTGAGCGCCTCGATCGTCCGAAGGAAAATCTCCTCAATCAAGCCGGTCGCGTAGACCTCCTTCAAGAGTCCGCGGTCGCGGTAGTACTTGATCAGCGGGGCGGTCTGCTTCTCGTACGTCTCAATTCGTTTCCTCACGACATCCTCGCGGTCATCGGCGCGAATCACGAGGGGCGTCCCGCACTTGTCGCAGACGCCGGCTTTCTTCGGCGGATTCATGAGGATGTGATAGACGGTGTCGTCCTTCGGGCAGACCCGTCGTCCCGTGTTCCGCTTGATCAGCTCCTCCGGCTCCAAGAACAGGTTCACGGCCGCGTCGAGGTCCGTGAGCTTCGAGAGGGCTTCGGCCTGGGCGATCGTCCGCGGGAAGCCGTCGAGGATGAATCCCTTTTTCGCATCTTTCTCTTTCAGACGGCGTTCTGTCATCGCGATGACGAGTTCGTCCGGCACGAGTTTTCCGGAGTCCATGTATGCCTTCGCCTTCTTCCCGAGTTCGGTGCCCTCGGCCACACTGTGACGGAGGATGTCCCCCGTGGAGATCCGTGGAACGCTCAGGTGTGCGGAGAGCTTCGCGGCTTGGGTGCCCTTGCCGGCTCCGGGAGGCCCGAGGAGGACGAGGCGCATGAGGGTCAGAGAACGGACTCGGCGGTCAAAAGACTTGCGACTCCACGAGTCGGCCTATCGGACAACGAAGAGGAGACCCGAACATCCATAGAGAAGGGACGTCTTCATCGGCCTCAATCGGAGGGTGTCCGCGTGCGAATCGGGATCATCGGAGCAGGCCACATTGGCGGTACGGCGGCGACGCTCTTTGCGAGGGCGGGACACGAAGTCGCGGTGTCGAACTCGCGGGGTCCTGACTCGCTGGCGCCCCTCGTTACCTCCATCGGTCGCGGCGCGCATGCGGATTCCCCAGAAGGTGCCGCGAAGTTCGGCGATCCTATCTTGCTCGCCATCCCATGGCGGAGGATGGACGGGCTCCCACCGAGGGACGTCTTCTCCGGAAAGATCGTCATTGACGCCATGAACGCTTACAGCGCGGTCGGTCGTGCCGTGGACCTGGGAGACGAAACGTCGAGCGAAGAAGTCGCGAAGCGGATTCCCAAGGCCCGGTTGGTGAAGGCCTTCAACACGATGGGGTGGAAGACCCTCGAGACGGGGTCCCGACCCGTGGGAGAAGACCGGCTTGTCATCTTTCTCGCCGGCGACGACCCGCAGGCGAAATCGGTCGTTGCGAAACTCATCGGGGAAATCGGGTTCGCGCCGATCGACACAGGCTCTCTGCGAGAAGGCGGGCGGCGGCAACAGCCCGGCTCGCCAATCTACGGTCCGCCGCTAACGGCCCGCCAGGCGCGGGACCTCCTTCGATGAGCCCGGCGCCCCCTCGATCGGTGTTCACGTCCCGCGAGCGTCGCATCATCGAGGCCGCCACGACACCCGAGCGGGTCCAGCGTTGGCTCGAGTCCCTTCCATACAACCACGAGGAACGGGGCGAGACACTCCGGACTTTCCGGGGGGTCGTCCGAACGAACGAGGCCCACTGCCTGGAGGCGGCTCTGTCCGCCGCGACCATCCTGGAGCAACATGGGTTTCCGCCCATGGTTCTGGATATCGAGTCCCAGGACGACATCGATCACGTCGTGTTCTTGTTCCGCGCAAAATCCAAGTTCGGATCCGTTGCTCGTTCGCGCGATCCGGGACTCCATGGCCGAAAGCCCCTCTTCCGTTCCGTGCGCGACCTGGTCTTCTCCTACGTGGACCCCTACGTGGATCGGACCGGGCGCATCAACGGGTATGGCGTCCTCGACCTGCGTACCTTGCGGGCGGACTGGCGGCTTTCCCCGCGCAACGTGTGGGCCGTGGAACAAGCCCTCATCCGGTTTCCGCACCGCCGCTTCCAGAGCTCCGACGAGCGCTACCGGCACTGGCACGAGAAGTACCTGCGATACAAGGACCGATATCCCGACCGGCGGCCCGTCTTCTATCCAGGGCGACACCGGTGGCTCTAGGAGACGGACTCGGCGCAGCAAGCCTTCGCACAAAACGAAAAGTATCCTGCCACGTTTGCGCGGGCCGTTGCGCGCGAACGATCGGATGGCCTGGGCCATCGCATCGGGCCAAATACCCGGGAGCACGACCACAGCGGTCGCGACCTATGGCGCGGTCCGGACGGCCATGCTCCTCGCGGCCCTCCTGGACGGACCGCACGCGGTCCTCGTCGAGGTGGGTTCGGGATCCGGGATCGCCACGCGATGCTTCCCCCACCTGCCGGGCAACCGACTCGCGGTGGGCGTCGACGTGGATCGAGGGAGCCTGCGAAAAGCGGCCGAGACCTCCGACCGAGTGGATTACCTCGCCGCCACCGCGGATGCGGGTCTCCCGTTCCGGACCAGTTCCGTCGACAGCGTCGTGGCCTCCGAAGTGTACGAACACCTGACCCGTCCGGAGGGCTTCATCGAGGAGGTCCGGCGGATTCTGAAGCCAGGCGGCCGGTTGGTCCTGACGACCCCGAACACGGAATCGATCGTCCTCATGCTCCTCCGACTCCTCCCCCGAGAACGGGCGAAGGCGATTCTGTCCCGGTCGGGCGAGCGGCAACAATTCCTCCATCCGGAATTCTTCGACCGGTATGATGGTAGCCCGCACAGCCATCGGATCGAAGGGGCGTCCGTGAGGGAGCTTGCGGGGCTCGCACAGAGGAATGGCTTCCGGCAGGTCCGAAGCACGACCTGGGGTCTCCCGTTCGCGCCGAACTTCGGCGGACTCGTTCCCGCACGGGCCCGCTTCTTCCTCTTGCGACGCCTCGATGAACTCGGGGTCGGTCTCCGGCATGTGATGGTGGTGTGGGAACGCATCTCCACCGGGGAGTAGGCGGACCCGTAGGTTCTCCGCCCCTCTCTCACGTAGTCGGCTTCACGTTGCGGAACACGGCGTAGAATCCGGACACGAAGGCGGCGTAGAACGCGGTGGCGAGGAAGATCGGCAGATCGTAGTTGCCCGCCTGCATCAAGAGGCCGCCGAAGACCGTCGTGATGCTGTTCGGGAGCCGCCAGATGATCGAGTTCACGGCGCTCGCCAGGCCCCTCTGCTCCGGAGAGACGATGCCCATGAGGAACGAATCCGCGATCGGCGCGGACATGTTCATGAGGGCGGCACGGACCAGGTAGAAGCCCGCTGCGACGACTGGGCTCGTCAGGAACGCGAGGCTCAGGAGGAACGCGGTCGACGTCCCGGTCGCCATGACGATTGCGCGGACAGGCCCGTATCGCCTCGCAAGGGCGGCACTGACGACGGCGGAGAGGCCGATTGTGATGTTGGAGAGCGCCAGGAGCGGGCCGCTCCACGTGTCCGGGACGCCGTACTTCAGGTAGAGCCACGTGGTCACGAGGGGAATGAAGAAACCGGCACCCAGGCCAATCAGGCCGTTGAGGCTCGAGAACTTCAGGAGAGGCTTCCAGTCTGTCCCTCTCGGTCGCGCTCCCCGGACGGGTAGCGTCTCGCGGTAGTTCCGCAAGAGCACGATGAGGGCAATCGGAACGAGGAACCCGAAGGCGTCCGTGACCAGCAGGACCGTGACGTGGACCGCGCGGCTGTCGAGGCCCGTCCACGCCTCGAGGCCGGGGAAGAGGATCGGCAGCGCGAAGCCCAGGCCACCGGCGACGTTTCCTAGGATGAACGACAGCGCGAAGGCCGCGTTCCGCTGCTCCGTCGTCGTCTGGTCTGCGATGATCGCGTTCCAAGTTGCGAGGAAGCCGCCCTCCGCGACGCCGGCCACGACCGCGGCAAGGACGAGCCAACGGAGTTCCGTAGTGAAGGCGAACACGAGGATGGTGGGAGGAAGGACCGCGGAGGCGACCAAGAGCGGGGACTTCCGTCCGCGGCGGTCGGAATAGATGCCCAAGGGGACCGCGCAGACCACCATCGACGCCCCCTCGGCGCCGAGGATGAGTCCAATCGTCCCGGAGCCGATGCCGATCTGCGGGTAGTACGCCGTGATGAAGATCATCAGGTATCCGAACCCCACCCCGCCCGCCGCGTTCGCGTAGATGATCCAGCGGACTTTCCGGGGGATCTCAGAGAATCCGAGACGGCGCCGCTTTGGGACGACGGGCTCGGCCATCGCGCGCGGCTCCATGCGGCGCGGAAGAAGCTGAAAGATTTCTACGTATGGGTGGGCACGCCGATTCGTGGACGAACGATTTTTTTCGCGTCACCTGGGCCCGGTTCGACGTGTGAGAGGTGGGACGGTTCGATTCTGTTCCGAATGTCGGATGAGTTCACTCAGTCTCTTGCCTCTGGTCTCCGCTTTCTTCGCGCTCACAACCCACCAAATGGCCGCCTTTCGATACGAGGGAGGTTGCTTCTGGAAGAACTCCCACGCCTTCTTGTTCGCCCGGAACCGTCGCTCGGCGACCGGGTCGAGTTCAGCGGGCTTCCTCTGCTCGTACGAATAGATGCCGGACTTCCCAGGATTGCGCGCCTCGAAGGCCTTGAGACCCGCGGGCCTCATGAGTCCGCGAGCGGTCAATTCCTTGACGCGTTTGATGTTCACGGAACTCCAGATGCCGCCCGGCTTGCGCGGCGTGAAGCGGATCGTGTAGCTCACCCGGTCGATGCCCCTCCGCTGCCCATCGATCCAACCGAAACAGAGCGCCACGTCTACGGCCTCCGGCCACGTAATGCTCGGCTTCCCAGAGGTCATTTTATAGAACCAGACCCATAATTCTGCGGTATTGTCGTGGTGGTTCTCGAGCCATGACCGGTAGTCCGCTGGTGTCGCGAAGAAAACGGCTTTCAAGGTGGTCACGAGGGTCCCGCGGCTCCCCGGCTTGCCGTGAGGGACCGTTCGGAGATAACTCATCTTCGCTGCCCGGAAGATTCGCCCTACCTTCAGGCTCTGCCGCACCTCGGCCCACGAAAGAAACGTTATATCGGGTGCGGCTTTCGGGGGCCAACTCCGTTTCGCGGGAGCAGTCACGTGGCGCTCGACT
>VBMC01000042.1 GCA_005879015.1 Methanobacteriota archaeon | reverse complement strand
CTTGATCCGTTCCATTCCGAGTTCCGGCGAGACTCGGAGGAAGATCGTGAGATCGGGGGATAGCAGCCATTCTCGACTCGCATTCTGCAGGAACCGGACAGGATCCGGAAGGACGCCGGCCAACCGCGCGCCCTGGTATGCGTACGTGGAGTCTGCGTAGCGGTCGCAGAGGACTACATCGCCCTTCTCGAGATGGGAGCGAATCTGCGGGATGTGGGCCGAACGATCCGCGAGGAACAAGAATGCCTCCGTAATCGCGTTCGCGTCCTCTTCGACGCCCCGACGGACCACGTCTCCGAGCCACCCGGTTGTGGGTTCCTTCGTCAGGAAGACAGAATGACCCCGGGACCGAAGTTTTTCCATGACGAGACGGCTCACAGTGGTCTTCCCGGAACCGTCAATGCCTTCGAATGTTACGAAGCCGGTGAGCAAGACCGGGGACAACGGTCGGGCCGAGCATTAAACCGTTGTCGCGACGCGCCGTTGCCTGGCCCGCACAACGTTTTTATAGAGTGCGACGGCTCCGTGCCGCCCGGGGACCGGCTCGGGGGGGCGTGTACGATTTCATGGAAGCTTCGTCCAGATTTACGGCGCATTTCCGACGGAGGCGACCGCTCGGCCCGGTGCCGAAAATGCCACACCCGCATCGTCCTCCTCCCGGATGACCGGCGCCAGGGATATTGTTTCGACTGTTATGATTCGCTCGAGGTTCGTTCCATCGCGGCGTTCTAGTCGGTCGCTTGGCCCACGAGCTCCCGTCGACGTTCTTGTCGCTGTTGCTTCCACCGCTTGACATCCGCCTCGATCCAGGCCCTGGGTCGGCCTTGGGCCTTCAACCAATCCTCGTTGGGTTTCCACACAATGTCCCAGTACCGCAGGGCCTGCTCGACCTCGTCGGTCACATCCTCAGCCGAAGGAGATCGATCTTCGACGGCCTTCGCCCCGGCTTCCCATGCCCACGCCTTCAGGTCCTCCAGGAGGCGTGACTTCCCCGCGCTCTCCCAGACGAGCGCGGCGCTTCGCAGAAGGTCCCGTTCCTCGTCCCGATCGAAGACGGCGGTGACGCGCTCCGTGCCGCTCGCCCAGAACGGTCGGTCTAGGCTCCCCCGCCATCGGAGCCCGTGCTTCGCGAGAAGTCTCTTGAACGACTCCTTGTTTTTCGAGTAGACGTCCCCATCCATCTCGAAGCGAAAACGCATGCGCCCTCATGCACGCAGTCCCGCGTAGTTAACGGTTTCGCGCGGCGACTGTGCATCGAAGAATCCCGACACGTGCAATGTCCGCCTCAAGTCGGTCGCCCGGGACGATCGGCCACACACCGGCGGGTGTGCCGGTCGCGATCACGTCCCCTGCCTCGAGGGTCATGATTTGCGAGGCCGCTTCGATGAGATGTGGAATTCGGAAGATCATCTGGCGGGTATTGGAATCCTGCCTGACAATCCCGTTCACCTTTAGTCGAATCCCGAGCGCGTGCGGGTCGGAAACGTGTTCCGGAGGGACCGGTTCTGACATCGGGGCGAAGGTATCGAATCCCTTTGACGCCGTCCACGGGGAGCCGTCTTCCCGTGCCTTCGCCTGCAAGTCGCGCGCGGTGATGTCGAAGAACACGCTGTACCCGCCCACGAGCGTCATCGCCTTGTCCGCGGGCACTTCGCGTCCGCCGGTCCCGAGAATCACGGCCAGCTCGGTCTCGACTTCGACGCGCTTTGACTGAGGGGGCAACAGGATCGTTCCCCCCGTTGGCAGGAGCGCCGTGGTCGGTTTCAGGAAGAAAATCGGTTCCGTCGGAACGGCTGTTCCCATTTCCTTCGCGTGGTCCGCGTAATTGCGTGCGACGCAGAGAATCTTGGAGACGTTCATTCGACGGGGGTCCGTCTTGACAACTTGCGGCACGCGTCACCTGGAAGGAGCGGGTCGGCCGGAAGCGAGTTTGAACCGCACGATACTGATCGCGACGATCGCGAAGGTCACGGCCCCCAAAAAGGCGAGCGTCTCCGCGACCGGATCGTTCTGGTCCCCATAGGTCAGGGCCAGGGTCGAGAACAGGTTGAAAGTGGCATGCATGACGACCGCGACAAAGTAGAACGGGAGGAGCACCCAGGTATTCCCGGTGAGCCACGACTTCGCGAGGCCATACCCCAGGACCGCAGTCGAGCTCGCGTGGAGGAACGTCGAGGAGAAGGAACGAACCGCGACGACGATGAGGGAACCGGAGGCACCGACACCCGGAACCAGAAGCGCTGCGAGTCCGTAGATCAGATTTTCCGTGGCGGAAAACCCAAGGCCGGCTGCGGCACCGTAGACGAGACCATCTGTCCTCGATTGAGTCTGACGCCGGCCAGCCCTCGCTCCGACCCCCTTCGCGGCTTCCTCCACCACGGGTGCGACGATGAGGACGCCGATCGCGGTCCCCGGGTCCGCGAACCGACGGGCGAAAAAATCGTTCAGGGACTGAATCTGGCCGAGCGTGAGCACGAGGACCAAGCTGAACACGAGCGCGATAATCACGCTGAAGACCGCGCCCCAGGCGAACGTCTTGAGCACGGTGGACCAAGGCTCCCGACCGTAGCGCGCCGTGTTCCGAATCCAGACGAGGAAGACGAGGGGCAGCGAGAAGGCCGAGACGACGAGTACCAGGAGAAAAAGGGGGGAGCTCGCCAGGTCGGCCATGGACGGCCTCGCGTTAGCGGTCCTCGGCGCGAGACACTTCACCTTTGAGTTTCGCATGGGCCGCCGCTAGGCGAGCGACCGGGACGCGGAAGGGGGAGCACGATACATAGTTCAGGCCGAGTGTGTGGCACAGTTCGATGCTCGATGGATCGCCGCCATGCTCTCCGCAAATCCCGATCTCGAGCTCCTTGCGGACCTTCCGGCCTTTTTGGACACACATCCGCATGAGCTGGCCGACACCTTCGCGATCCAACGTCTGGAAAGGATTGAAGGGCAGGATTCCCCGGTCCACGAAGTCGAGGAGGAACTTGCTTTCCGCGTCGTCACGGGAATATCCAAACGTGGTCTGCGTAAGATCGTTGGTCCCGAAGGAGAAGACCTCCGCGTGCTTCGCGATCTCGTCCGCCGTGAGCGCTGCCCTCGGGAGCTCGATCATCGTCCCGAATTTGTATGAAATGGAGACGCCCTCCCGTTCCATGACCTTCTTCGCTTCTGCCTCGAGCGCGTCTCTCTCGACCTTCAGCTCGTTCACGTGACCCGCCAGGGGGATCATGATCTCCGGCTTTACAACGACGCCTTCTTTGGTGAGCGCGCAGGCGGCCTCGAAGATTGCCCGGACCTGCATCTCCGTGATCTCGGGGAAGGTGATCCCGAGGCGGCATCCTCGAAGACCCAACATCGGGTTCGATTCCCGGTTCGCAGCGACGGCTTCGAGAAGGACCTGCTTCCCCGGCAGAAGCGCCTCGATTCCACGGCGAACATCCCCGTCCCCCGCTTTCGTGACCTCCTCGACGAATTCCTTATCTTCGTCGGAATGAGCGCTGTCGATGAGCACCTCCGGATTGCCCCGTGCCAAAGTGAGCTTTGTCACCTGGACGAGCAGGCTCTCGTACTTTGGAAGGAACTCATGGAGAGGCGGATCGATCAGGCGGATGATCACGGGAAGTCCTTGCATGGCCCGGAGGATGCCGATGAAATCCTTCTTCTGGAGGCCACCGAGTTTCTCTAAGGAGCCCAGATATCGTCGGGAGAGATCCCCGAGCACCGGGTCGAGGAGCGCGATGCGTTTCGAAATGCCATCTCGCTTCTCGTCCTTCGCGGTCTCGAGCTCGGACCTGAGTGCTCGCATCTCACGAGAGACCCGTCGATAGTCCGGCGCAGCGAGGATCATCTCGTGGACGATGTCGAGCCGGTCCGTCTCCATGAACATGTGCTCCGTCCGGTCCAGGCCGATTCCTTGCGCGCCGAATTGCCGGGCGCGCTCCGCATCCCGCGGATAATCCGCGTTGGCCCACACCTGGAGGCGTCGTTCTTCGTCGGCCCACCGAAGGAGCGCCTGCAAATCCGCCTCTTTTGTGAAGTCCGGATCAATCGTCGGAATACGACCTTCGAACACCTCCCCCGTGCTTCCGTCAATCGAGACGAAATCCCCCCGACGGACGAGCTTCTCGCCGACGCGGAACTGGGCTGCATCGTAATCGACGGAGATCGATTCGCAACCGGTCACACATGGGATCCCCAGACCTCGCGTGACGACGGCCGCATGGCTCGTGGCTCCTCCTCGGGCGGTAAGGACTCCCTTCGCGTACAGGATCCCGTGGACGTCATCGGGGGAGGTCTCCAGGCGGACCAGGATCACCGGCCTCTTCTGGTCGCGGCCCATCGACTCGGCTTCGTCCGGATCGAAGGTCGCGAATCCCGCGGCAGCTCCCGGCGACGCGTTGAGACCGCGCGTTAGATAACGTCCTTCCTTCCGAGCACCGACCTTGGCGCGCTCGTCAAACTGCGGAAGGAGGAGCTGCACTACATGCATCGGCTCGACGCGGAGGATGGCTTCCTGTTTCGTCACCAGGCCCTCACGGGCCATGTCGACCGCGATCTTTACGGCGGCCTTTGCCGACCGCTTCGCGGTCCGCGTCTGCAGCATCCATAGCTTTCCCCGTTCCACGGTGAATTCGATATCCTGTACGTCGCGGTAGTGCTTCTCGAGCAGCTCCGCGACGTCCGTGAATTGTTCATATGCGGCGGGGAAGGTCTCTCGGAGCTGCGCGATCGTCATCGGGGTGCGGATGCCAGCGACGACATCCTCGCCCTGCGCATTCGGGAGAAATTCCCCATACAACTGCTTCTCACCGGTCGACGGGTTCCGGGTGAAGGCCACGCCCGTGCCAGAATCGGATCCCATGTTCCCGAAGACCATCGTCTGGACGTTCGCGGCGGTCCCGAGGTCGTGCGGGATCTTGTTGAAGTTTCGGTAGTCCACGGCCCGCTTCCCGTTCCACGACCGGAAGACGGCGGCGATCGCTTGCTGGAGCTGTTCCTTCGGGCCCTGCGGGAAGTCCTCTCCCACCTGGTCCCGGTACAATTGTTTGAAATCCGCGACGATCGCGATGAGCTCTTCGGCAGACAGGTCAGTGTCTTTCCTCGCGCCGGCTTTGCCCTTGCGGTCCTCCAAGATCGCCTCGAAGGTTCGTCCGTCGATGTCCTTCACGATCCGACCGAACATCGCGATGAGCCGACGGTAGGCGTCCCACGCGAACCGAGCGTTCGAGATTCGCGCGAGCGTCTCCACGGTGGCGTCGTTCAGGCCCAAATTGAGGACCGTGTCCATCATCCCGGGCATCGAGAACTTGGCGCCGGACCGAACGGAGACGAGCAGTGGGTTCGCGGGATCGCCAAACCGACGGCCGATCTTCGCCTCGACGGTCGAGAGCCCGTCCTCCACCTGCTTCCAGAGGCCGGGCGGAAAACGGCCGCTCCGCGCGTATGCATTGCAGGCTTTC
>VBMC01000294.1 GCA_005879015.1 Methanobacteriota archaeon | reverse complement strand
CCGGATTTGGCCTCGCGGGCGCCCCGCCTCCGGATGATCCAGGTCCTCGTCGCGGGGGTGGACCACATGCCGTTCGACCGACTCCCGCGCGGCGCGATCGTGTGCGGCAACGCGGGCGCGTACAATGTGTCCGTCGCGGAGCACGCGATGGCCCTCCTCCTCGCGGCCGCGAAGGACATCCCCGCTCGGACCGACGAGATCCGCCGCGGGACCTTCGATCAGGACGTGATGAACAAGAGCCTCGCCGGGTCCACGGTCCTGATCCTCGGATTGGGCGGGGTCGGTGCGGAGGTCGCCCGTCGTTGCAAGGGCTTCCAGATGCACGTGGTCGGAATCTCGCGGTCGCCGAGACCCAATCCGGTCGCGGAGGAGACCGGGCGCCTAGCGGACGTGCCCCGCTTCCTCCCGACCGCGGACTTCGTGGTCCTCACATTGCCGCTTACCCGCGAGACGGTCGGACTCGTGGATCGCGCGTTCCTCGGAGCGATGAAACCGGACGCCGTCCTCGTGAACGTCGCGCGGGGCAAGCTGATCGTCGAGGACGACCTGTTCGACCACCTCCGGACCCATCCCGCGTTCCGCGCGGCCCTCGACGTGTGGTGGACCTATCCGGATTCGAATCGCGGTCGGCCGTTCCACCGGCCGTTCCACGAACTCCCGAACGTCGTCATGACGCCGCACATCGCGTGGGCGATCCCGGCCCAGCGGCGGGAGGCGATGGAGGCCGCCGTCGACAACGTGCTCCGGTTCCTCCGCGGGGAGACGCCCCGAAATGTCGTCCGGCCGGAGGAGTACGTGCGTCCTGCCGCGAAGGAGGGGAGTCGATAGATTCTAGCCTCCGGACTCCGGAATCTCAGAGAGAATTAGGACGCAAGCTTTAAAGGCAAAGGTCCTTACTCGCGGCACTCTCGTCGACGGTCTTGTAGATTCGGAGATGTGTTTGAATGTCCAAGCCCAAGGAGACGTTGAATCCGTTTGAGATTGCAAAGACGCAAATCGATCGGGCCGGAAAGAAACTGAACTTGGACGCCGGCATGCTGGAGATCCTGAAGAATCCGCGCCGTGAGCTCACGGTGCACTTCCCGGTCAAGATGGACGACGGGACCGTGAAGGTCTTCACCGGCTACCGGGTCCAGTACAACGACGCGGTCGGGCCCTTCAAGGGCGGCATCCGATACCACTGGAACGTCTCGTTGGACGAGGTCCGTGCCCTGTCCTGCTGGATGACGTGGAAGTGCGCGGTCATGGGCATCCCGTACGGCGGCGCGAAGGGCGGAGTGATTTGCAACCCGAAGGAGATGTCGAAGGACGAGCTCGAGCACATGACCCGCCCACGATCTCGATGGCCAAGGGCTTCGCGGTCCCCGGTGTCGTCACGGGCAAGCCCCTCGCGATCGGAGGGTCGCTCGGCCGGGACGAGGCGACGTCCCGCGGCCTGATGTACGCGGTCCGCGAGGCCGCGAAGAAGACGAAGCTGACCCTCAAGGGGGCGACCGTCGCGGTTCAAGGCTTCGGGAACGTCGGCATGCACTTCGCCCGTTTGATGCACGACGAACAG
>VBMC01000135.1 GCA_005879015.1 Methanobacteriota archaeon | reverse complement strand
TGCTGCAGATGTGGCGCGGCGACCCGGACACCAAGATCATCCTGGCCTACATCGAAAACTTCGGCAACCCGAAGAACTTCGTCAAGATTGCACGGGCGACGACGAAGGACAAGCCGGTCATCGCGGTGAAGTCCGGCCGCTCGGAAGCGGGGAGCCGCGCGGCCGCGTCCCACACGGGCTCCCTCGGCGGATCGGACCTGGCGGCCGAGGCCGTGTTTGCTCAGACCGGCGTCCTCCGAGCGGCATCGATCGAGGAGTTGTTCGACTTCGCGATGGCATTTTCGCTGCAGCCGCTCCCTCGTGGGAACCGCGTCGCGATCGTATCCGATGCGGGCGGCCCCGCGATCATGTGCGTCGACGAGCTCGTCGCGCACGGCATGCGACTGGCAGACTTCGCCCCGGCGACCCAAGCGTTCATGCGCACCTGGGCGCCCCCCGAGGCGTCGCTCCGCAACCCGATCGACTTGACGCCCCAGGGAAGTCTCGAAGACTATCGACGGGCCCTGGATGCGGTCCTATCGGACGACGGGGTCGACGCGGCGATCGCGATCTACGTGCCTCCCGTGCGCGCCGACGAAGTCGATATCGCCCGTGCGGTGTGGCAGGCGGCGAAGGACCATTCGAAACCGGTCCTGTGCAATTTCCTCGGCCGGTCGGAGAATAGCCCGGGATTCGTGGAACTCGTCAGCCACAGCGTCCCGTCGTACCTGTTTCCCGAGAGTGCCGCGCGATCCCTTGCCGCCATGTACCGCTATGCTGAATACCGGAAACGGGATGAGGGAGAGCTCCGCACTTTCCCGGTGAATCGGACCCAGGCGCAGACGATCCTCGACCGCGCCGTTGGCGAAGGTCGCTCGCGGCTGAGGAGCGAGGAGACGGACGCCCTGCTGGATGCCTACGGCATCCGAACGACGAAGACGCGGATCGTGCGCCGCATCGAGGAGCTCAGCCGGGCAGCCAAAGAAATCAACTATCCGGTCGTCCTCAAGGCCTTCGGTCCGGAGATCGTCCACAAGTCGGAACTCCAGGCCGTCCGTCTCGGCATCCGAACCGAGAAGGAACTTGTCGACGCGGCCTCGGCGATGCAACGTCAGCTCCGGGATCGTCGCATGACGGTCGAAGGCTTCCTCGTGCAAGAATTCGTCCAGGGAGGAATGGAGGTCATCCTCGGGATGGCGCGCGACAAAGTATACGGTCCCTTCCTGGTCTTCGGCCTCGGCGGTATCTACGTCGAATACCTGAAGGATGTCTCGTTCGGCCTGCCTCCGCTGACCGATCGCGACGCGATGCGGATGATCGAATCGATTCGGACCTATCCGATCCTTCGCGGTGTCCGCGGCGAACCAGCGCGCGACGTGACGGCGCTTCAGGAGGCAATCCTGCGACTCGGGGCGCTCGCGTCCGACTTCGACTCAATTCAGGAGATGGACCTCAACCCGGTCCTGGTCCTCGAGGAAGGACGTGGATACTGCGCCGTCGATGCACGGATCATCCTGGCCCAGCCCTCCTCTTAGACGCGAATCCTACGGATCCTGTCGTGGCCCTGGATCCCCAGGTAGGCGAGTCGGAAGGGCATGGACCCGCAGAAAGCGGACTCTGGGATATGCAATTCGGCGACCAGCGGGGTTCACAACACTTGTAACCTGGTAATGCAATCTCCGTCGGAGAGGAGATCGATGATCCAGATCGACATCGAGGTCCCCGACCGCCCTGGCGAGTTGGCGAAACTGGCCGCGATCCTCGGGACCGCGGGAATCAACATCGAAGCGATTAGCGGAGAGTCGGCCAGCGGCCGGTCCTACGTAAGCCTGATCGTGAGCCAGCCGGTCCAAGCTCGGGAGGCCCTCATGAAACACGGGTACGTTTGTTCGACTCGGACCGTGCTCGTCGTGAGACTCGATGACAAACCGGGCGCACTCGCGGCCCTCGCGAAGAAACTCGGGGATGCAGGCGTCAACGTGATGAGCGCGATTCACTTGGGCACCGTCGGCGGTCACGCGCAACTGGCGCTCGGAGTCGACAATCTGGAGAAGGCCCGTTCCCTGGTCTAGCAGGACCGAAGCGGCGCCTCGGTCTCAGTGTCGGATGTGATAACGGGGCGGGAGCGACAGAAACCCTCAAGAGACCCCGCATTCCTATCACATCGGCATCCGCATACTTTCGGGGGGGCGGGCGCATCATGAAAGACGGCGTTATGGAGGAGGGGGCCATCTCGCGAGATGGCATGGCGGTCGTCGGGCGCTCGACGGTCCAAGCTCCGAGGATGGTCCCTCGGGTCGACTACGAACGGATCTTCGTCCTAGGCGAGGATGCTCGTTTGCGCGGCGAGTATGCGCTTCGCGACGATTGCCCGCTCGAGTATGACGATCTCCGTCGGTCGATTCCCGTGAACGGGATGCGGCATCTTGTCGCCTTCTACCAGGGCGAGTACGCCTTCACTCCCTTTCGAGTCGAGGACCTGTGGTTCGTCGTGCTGACCCACGGCGTCCCACGGATCGAGGAGCGGGGATCCATCGGCACACTCCTTGCGGCCATGCGGATGCACCTCCCGCCCAGTCTGTCCCCGGCGATCGCGGCGCGGGAGGACGCCTTGCAGGAACGGGACCGCGAGGCCGAGGCCCGCGAGTCCCTACTGAGACGACGGGAGCAGAGACTCGCCCTCCTCGAAGCGGAACTCCGGACCTCGGCAATCGCCCTTCGCGATCTGGAAGGCGAAGTCCGGACGAGGGAGACGCGGCTCACGGCGTTGCGCGATTACGCGCTGCAAATGCAACGCGCGTTCCGACAAACGAAATCGAACGCGGAGCATCCAGTGGAGGCCGAGCCGACGATGAGGCGAGAATCTTCCGGACCGCCGCCTCCATGACGCCCCCTTCTCACGTCCGATAACCAAAACCCGCCCCTTAAATACGGTGCAGCCCGCTCGAATCCTCCGACAAGTCACGTGAGGGAAAGCCCTCGCGAACCGAGGAAAGCAGCGTATGCAAGGGCCGATGAAAGCCCTGGTGACGGGCATCTTAATGCGAGGTCTCAGCCCGGCCCTCACCGCGGTCCTAATGGCCGCGCCATCCAGAAAAACGGCGCGGGCGCAGCTCAAGAAGATCTACGTGCTCGACGACCGCGGAGAGATGACCGGCGAATACGTCCTCGATGCGGATTGCCCAATCGATTACGATGATTTCCTCAAGGTGTTGCCGCCGGAAGGAATCGGCGATCGCGATTCTCTCTTTGTCGGGGAATATGTGTTCACCGCGTTCCAGAGCGGCAAGCTAGTTTTCGTCCTCCTCTCGAGGGGCCATCTCGCATCCGAAGACGTCGACTGGACGGCCCTCCTGTTGACGGCCGCGGATTCGCATCTCGCCGCGGGGAATCGTGCGGCGCCTGCCCGAGCCACCGAAGCGAAACCGGATGTCGAGAGGGCGTCCGCGGAGCGCGAGGCGCGACTCAAAGCGAAGGAGAAAAGTCTTGCCGAACAAGAGGCGAAACTCCAAGGAGAGTCCGCGAACCTCCTCGGTCGACAAGAAGAGCTGAGCCGTCAGAAGGCCGGGTTGACCGCTCTCGCGGATTACGCTGCGCGGATGCAGGACTCCGTCACCCGCGGCGTGTCGCGAGCGATGAAGACGCTCGAGATGACGGAGCAGCTCGCCGCGAGCCGGCACCTCGAATCCAAGAAGACCGACTCGAAAGCGACGTCGGATGCTCAACAGGCCTTCGAACAGGAACGGAATGCGCTCTTGGCCGCGAAGAACGAAGTCGACGTTCGCTATCGAGAAGCCACCGCTCAGATTGCCAAGTTCGAGAGAGAGGCGAGGGATGCGATCACCGCTCTTGAGAAGGAGCGCGCAAACGCCAACACACGACTGGCGGATGAAGAACGGACGCGGAAAGAGATTGAAGGTCGGGTTGCGGAGATGAGTCAGCGGTTCGCCGCGATGGCAAAGGAACGGCTCGTCGCGTCCCACCGCGAACCGGGCGAGACGGACGCGGTTCGGAAGACAATGGAAGGCGAGAAGGGAGAACTCGCCCGAGAACGGAAGTTCCTCCAGCGCCGCGCGATCGAACTCTTGGACCGCGAGGAACGAGTCCGCGACCGGGAAGCGAAATCCGACGAGCGGGAGCATGAACTCGCGCGTCGAGTCGAGGACCTCACGACGAAGGAACAGGACGTCGCGCGGCAGAAGACGATCATCGCGCAGGCAAAGGCGCCGATGCCGGATGCTCGGGCCCAGGCCGACGAAGCGAAGAAAGACATCGAACGTCGGGTGAAAATCATCCAGCAGAAAGCGCTCGAGCTGCTCGACCGAGAGGAGAAACTCCGCCGCCGGGCAGCCGAGCTCGAAGCGATGGAAGCCCGTTTGTCCGGGCGAGTGACGGTCGAATGACGGACCCTATTCCCTCCATGAAATCAGGGTCGATAACCACTGACCGGCGCTTAAATAGGTCTCACTCGAAATCGGAGCTACACCCGCACAGACGGCGTCTTAGTCGTGAGGACTTTGATCGTGGCAAGTGCAAACCCGCCGACCCCGTGTTCGATGAGCGGGTGCGCCTTCTCGGTCCGAAACAATCCCGACGCGACATTTTGGCGATCGATCGGCAGATGCATTGAAAACGGACACCGGTTCGTCTTGACCGGACTGAAGGACAGGCCGTCGACCCAACAGGGGATGACCTTCCCATGAAGACGGGGACCGCCCTCCTGCTCGGGTTTGTCCTCCTAGCCACCGCCGCCGTCGTGATCGAGAGTCAAATGGTCTCCGACCCGCTTGCTGCGTTTCGCGGCCCCGGTGGACGGCTCACGATCCCGGGACGGGCCCTGACGGAAGAACTTCAACGACTCCTTTTTCAGGGGAACGATCTGAGGCCCAACTACAACATCACATTCCTTTTCCCGGAACCGTCTTCGCATCCCACGGCGCGCCTGGTCCCGTTCTCATTTGACGTGCCCAACCTCAACGTGTTCGTGCATCGAGGCCCGCCGGAGGGCGCCGCGGGAAATGCGATCGGTCATCGCATCCGCGAGGGGTTCCCCCCGGTCGACTGGCGCCATGTGGGGAGCGACATCCTCGCCTCTGTTCGAGGCGGCATCGGCTGGTTCTTCGATCTCTTCACGGTGAATGCGAGGGCCGATACGGTGGCAGTCGACTCGACCACGACCGCAGTCGTCGACCCTGATGCGGTCACGTGCACGACGTCCCAATCGGCGGCTCCGGCGGACAACGGCGTCCTCGTCATGCTCAGCAACCGCCCTGCGAGCGCGTACTCGACGGTCACCTACGGTTCGGTCACTCTGAGCCTCATCGCCGGCACGGCTTCGAGCGGCGCCGGAGTGGTGCGCACGGAGATGTGGTTCTACCAGGGTGCGATCCCCGGCGGCGCCCAGACCATGACGGCAACTCTGGCAGCGGGCACCGCCAAACAAGTCTGTGCCACGATTCTTTTGAGTGGAGTCTCAAGCGCGAGCCCCACGGCGGGTG
>VBMC01000134.1 GCA_005879015.1 Methanobacteriota archaeon | reverse complement strand
CCAAATGGAATGCGCCGACTTAAGCAACTCGGACTCTCCGCGCGCGTTCATCGAACCGTTGTGATAGAGCAGTCAGGAACTGCTGCGAGATGCGGGGATGAGCGCAGAGGGGAAGTCGCCCGTGCGAATTCCACCTGGTCCACTTGGTCCTCGGCAAGGCAGGTCGACCGGCCGGTTCCGCACAGGCTTAAGTTGCAGACGCCGATTCGGGCCCTCTCCTCCAAGGAATGTGATAACATGGGAATGGTCAAGCTGAAGAGCTCGGATGGAACGGTCTCGGGATACCTGGCAATCCCGAAGAAGGGGAACGGGCCGGGCGTCCTCGTCCTTCACGCGTGGTGGGGTCTCACCGATTTCCTCAAGGGCCTCTGCGATCGGCTCGCAACGGCCGGATTCGTCGCGTTTGCTCCCGACCTGTACCGCGGGGCAACCGCGGCGATCCGGGACGAGGCTAAGAAGCTCGTTTCGAAACTCGATGATGAAGCCGCCAAGCGAGACATCGCGGGCTCTGTGAGGGGGCTTCAAACACATCCGGCGGTGCGGGGAAAGCGCCTCGGTGTGATTGGCTTCTCCCTAGGGGCGTTCTTGGGTCTCGGATTGGTGCAGGAGTTCCCCGGGGACGTGGCTGCGGTCGTCCTCTTCTACGGGACCCGGGAAGGCGACTACGATACGGCGAAGCTTTCCAAGACGAAGGCGGCCTTCCTCGGTCATTTCGCGGAGACGGACGAATTTGAATCCGCTACTTCGGTGGCCGATCTCGAGAAGCTCCTCCACACAATCGGGAAGGACGTTACGTTCCACGCGTATCCCGGGACGACCCACTGGTTCTTCGAGGAGGACCGAGCCGACTCGTACAATCCTCGAGCGGCCGAGGTTGCTTGGGAGCGGACGATCCGGTTCCTGAAGGCGCGATTGTCACTGCAGGGGTGAGGGGTTCGAGGCTCAAGCCCGCCGGCCCGCTTCTAGTCTTGTAACGCGAGGAAGGTCCCTGAAAGATCCGCGGCAATTGGAAGGGACTGCCCCCAGAATGCCTTGTTCTCGGGATCCCCAGGGCTGAAGAGATTGTCGTACTTGACCCGATCATCTCCGGGAGGCATCCGTTCCACCGCGCGCACCGCCAACTCGTGGAGAGCCCGAGCACTCCCGAACCGCGGATTGAGGGCGATGAAGTAGAGTCCGAGTTTCTCCACCTCGCCCACGTCACGACCCAGCCGCTTCCCCGCAAGTCGGAATTGACTCAAGGCGACCACGATGCGGTCGCCGACGCCCATGGCGGGAATCGGGTATTCGTTGTCGCTCGGAATCCGACTCAGGAGGTCCGATCCTTTCGGGCGCGAACCAATCCGCGCCTTCATTTCTCCGAGACTTGTGCCGGAACTTCCCGCGACGACGAACGCGCGACGGGCTCCCTCGATGGATGTCGAATCGAAAAGGGGAAGGAGCAGCTCATAGGGCCAACTCGAATCCGACTTGGCGTCGATCTCGTCAATCAAGCAGAGAAACGGCGCCTTCTGATCGACCAGCTCGTCCAGGGCGACGCGGAACTCGGTTTCGGTGAGTTCGGCGAGATTGAGTGCGCGATATTGCGCGACCTGACCGAGTGAGCCGGCGACCTCTTCGACGAAGTACGTCTTCCCGCTTCCTGGCGGCGCCCAGAAGAGGTAGTTCTCCCGTTTCGCGGACGGAACCCGGAACGCAGCGATAATCTTTTGCCGGGCATCCTTTAGGAGGTTCCGCGCGACGTGATCATATCGCACATAGTTCCCGGCGACGCGATACAAGGAGAGGCTCACAGCCGTCAGGCCGGAAAGGACCGCGTACGCCTCCCGCGCTGTTTTCTCTTCGGCTCCGACCGCTGATGTGGCTCGCCCCGCGAGCGAGCCGCCCATCGCCGAACGCCGCTCCGCCAGGAGCTCTTCCTTAACTCCGATGAACCGGCGCGCCTCGTACAGGAATCTCGGCCACGCCGGCTCGTCGCCGAGCAGAATGTGATTCTCCCCGTCGAGCGGCACAAACCGAGCTCCGGGAATCCCGGCGGCCACGCGCCGACCGGCTTCGAAGGGCACCACCTTGTCCCCTTGCGCGTGAAACACGATCGTCGGAACTCGGACCTGAGGCAGGAGGTCCTGGACATCGATTTTTCCGAACTCGGTTTGGAACTGCGCGGCGTTCTCCGGGGAAGTCGAGTTCCGTTGAAGCTCATTGAACCAACGAGCCTGCTCGGGCGTCGCTTCCGGGATGAACTGAGAGGTGAACATCTGGCGATACGCCGGATTATCCCGTCCCCACCCCATCCGGGTCAACTGGATCTGGGCTCGGTATTCCTCGACGGCTTCCTCTGGGAGGCCCTTGGCCCAACCGACGGCGTAGGTACCGTACAACACGAGATGGCTGACACGTTCCGGATGCCGGACGGCGTACGCAATGCCGACCGCGCCGCCCTGCGACAAGCCCATCAATACGAACCGTTCAACTCCGAGCGAATCGACGACCGCCTCGAGGTCGTGGACCCACGCATCGAACGAAAAGTCATCGACGATCCAATCGGACAAACCGCATCCCCGTTCGTCGTACCGGACATATCGATGGAACCTCGAAAATTCCTCGATCCAATGCCGCCAGACAGGGCTTTCCAGATCGAACTGAACGTGGCTCAGCCAATTCGCCGCCCGAACGAGCGGGGGACCGTCGCCGGTCATCCCGCAGGCGATGCGTACCCCATCTTTGGAGGAGCAGAAACGGATTTGTTGTTCCAGTCCACACCTCCGCCGGGGGGCCACTGCGACGAGGAATATAAGTTTCCGCATCAAACGAGAGGGGCGCGAGATCCGACTCTGCCGGGGATAGGACTTTCCGATGTCACGTCGTGAGGGTTGCCGCGGATGCCGCGAGTCGTAATTGTCGGAAATCGCAATTCCGGCAAGACGACGTTCCTGGGCCTCCTCTATGCGGCCCAAGTGAAGTTCGGCTCGGAAAAAGCGGACGACTTCCGCTTCCACGCCTCGTTCGAGTCCCTCGACGAGATTAGCGGCGTTTTCCAAAGGTTGATGTCAGGCGCCTTTCCCGATTCCGCGACGAAAGAGGGGGTTCGGGAGATTGCTTTTCGGCTGAGCCCTCCGAGGTCCAGACTCGGAATCCTGTCTCGGCGAGGAAGAAACCCCGTCTCCGACAACGCCGATCTTTTCCGGTTGATTTTGCTGAAATCCTTCGCGGACGACCTCGCTCAATCGGTCGAACCAGGGAGCTCCATTGGTCACGTCACATTGAATGAGGCACTCATCAGCGATGCTGTCGTCATCATGGTCGACGCGACGGAACTTGCTGTCGCCGACGGGGACGCACCCTTGGCTCCCACGGCGAAGCTCGACGCCGCGGTCGAGGGGCTGTTGACCGCAATCCAACGTTCGCGGGCTCATAGCGCGGCCGCATCGCTGCAACCGATCTTCGTGTTCTCAAAGTTTGATCGCGTCGACCCGGACTCGTTGCGCCTTTTAGATCTTGAGTCGGCGCCGCCGGACGTCCGCAGGAGAGGGCCGCATGCCGCGTACGGCAAGGCGCTCGCGGATCGCAACATGCCGAAGACCATCGCGGCGATTGAGGCTCGGAAGGACCGAGGGCTTCGGTTCGGGGCACCCGCGTATTTTTTCAGCTGGGTGCGGACGGACCATCCGGCGCCCGGGCGCGGGGAGAAAATTCGGCTTCGCCACAGCGGCGCGGTCGGCTGGGAGCCGGACTTTTCGAGCGACGAGTACCTCGCCTTTCTGACGGCCCTCGGCGACCTCGCGGCGGCTGGACGCGCCTAGATTGCACGTTCGTCGGGCGTAGGTCGTCGCAGTCATGATAACGTCGAAGTTAGGATTAAGTATGGATAGCGGGGCTGCACCGTGACATGCCCTGTGCACTCCTAGGAGACCGAGCCTCCGGGAAGACGACGTTCTTGGGGCTCCTCTACAGCGCCCAAGTCAAATACGGGACGGGGGTCCAAGATGACTTCCGTTTCCACGCGCCGATCCAATCGCTGAACATCATGTCGGCGGTCTACGAAGGCATGAAAGACGGCCGATTCCCGAGCGCCACGCTGAAGGAAGAAATCACGGAACTCGGATTCGTCTTCGGTTACCTCCGCAAGGTCGTCGGCAAGCTGCCGTACTACATCCGTCAACAGAACTGGGTCCACCCGTTCTCGACCCTTCGGTTCTCCGCCTACGACGTCTCGGGCGAAGACATCGAGGAGTTCATCGAGACCGGGATCGCCTCGCGGCCGCTCATCCAACAGCTCCTGAAGAGCGTCGTCGTCTGCGTCTTGGTCGACTGCAGCAAGATGACGACCGATATCGACACGCCCGCATACAAGAAGATGCTGCGGTACGATAGCACGGTCGCGAAACTGCTCGTCGCCTTCCAGACGTACAAGAGGCAGGAGTATGACCGGCTAAAGGATTCGGGGGTCAAGGCCGACGCGCCGAGAATCTACCCCGCCTTTGTCCTCTCCAAGTTCGACACCCTCAAGGACGACGTTCTCGCTCGATTGGGCCTCCATCGCGGATTCCCCGAGAACAAGCGCGCACGAAAGGACTACGCAGAGGCCTTGCTCCGAGTCTTCGTCCCGCAAACCCTGTCCCAGATCCGTGGCGGCAAGATCGCCGGCGTCAGCATGGACAAGGCCGCGTACTTCCTGAGCTGGGTTCGAACGGAACAGCATGAAGGCATGGAGCCGGTCGGGCAATCGAAGATCGTCCGGACCGGGTTTGCGCCGGAAGGCGGCGGCGAGCCCGATTTCTCGTACGACGAGTACGTCGAGTTCATCGAGCACTTCCGAGACATCGCCCACAAGATCCCCGACGAGGTCCTCGAGGCGGAGAAGTTCCAGGCCCAGGCCCTGGCTCGGGCAGCGTAGCGGGCGACACCATGGGAACCGCGGAATCCCGGCATGCATCCACGGACGGAGTGTTCGTGGTCTTCGACCACTGGCTGTACGGCGCGGTCCCTGGGACCGGGTACACGACAAAGGCCGTCTCGAAGGGTCTCGACGCGGGCTTGTATGACCAATACCTTCGCGGGCACTACACGCCGATCCGCGCGGCCACCGCGCAATCGTACGAGGACCCGATCGATCTGCACATGATCCACCCCGTCCACGGCGGGCGCGAGATCCTCCTGTCCCGGATCACCCGGGGACCGCCCGACGAGGCGGGGAGGCCGACGTTCGCGAATCACACGGTTGTCGGGCACACGGAACCGCTCCGATCGGGCCGGATCACGCTCGACTCGGTCTTCCGTGCCATGGGCGAGCTCGAACGAAAGGAGCCCGATCTCATGGGAGAGATGGTGCCCCTCGAAATCCCCACCCGATCCGAAGAGGATCGCCAGGTTCCCTTCGGCCTTGGAATCCATCGGCACCTCACCTTCCCCGCCCTCGAGACGCTCGCGACCCGGATCATGGCCGATGCGACGAGCCGGACCCTCCTCTTGTGCCGAAATACGACACCCGAGGCACGCAACACGACCCTCAACTTCGTCTTCGAACTTCTGTGCTGGGGATGCGGACTCCCGATCATGACGGCCATCAGCGAAACGCCTCGGTCCTCCGCGATGAACTTCTTCAACTTAGTCGTCGCGCCGCGGGGTGTCCGGGCCGACTCGAGCTGGGCCATCCTGGAAAGCGCCCTCGCCGAGCCCGTGCTGCCGCGCGTCATGGACCGGGACGACGTGTATCAAAAGCTGACCGAGATCGTGCGTCAGTCGCCCGGTTTGCCCTTGGCCCGATAGGTCGTGACTCCGCCGGTTCCTTTCTCGCGGAGGACGGTCCAACCGTGACCCACGTCCCACGCGCCCTCTCGGCCCTCGAGATCCTGATCGAGGTGATCGAGTTCCGCCTCCAGGTAATCGCCGTCCGTTTCCACGTCGGGCACGAGACTTCCTTTGGAGAGGAGCTCGGACAAGAGCACGAGGCCGCTTGGCTTCCCCTTCCAATGGACGCCGCCGAAGGATTTCCGCGCGGCGGCATCGGTCAAGATGAGTTCCCTCAGAGAGAGGTAGGATTCCCGATCGCGAGCATTCTCTCGCGGCGGCGGGTCCAGCTTCCCCTTGCGTTTCGAGAGATCTCGGAGAAGGAGGGCCCAATCCTTTTTCGTGATCCCCTCCCGTTCCCACGGGGACGTCGGATCGGCGTCCACATTCGCCGCGTCGGTGTTCGTCGATTTCCGGGAGGACCGAGCGCTGGCCTGAACGAGATCGTACGTGGCCCCGTCCTCCTGGTTCCTGGCCGGCACGATGCGGAGCGACAACGCGCTCATGCCCAGGTGGAAGCGGGGATCGATGACAGTGAGGAGGTTCGCCGTCTCCTGGGGGAAGAGCTCCGTCAGGGTGATGTTCACCTCGGTCGTGCCGTTGCGTCGGGCCAGGGCGCTCAGCCGCTCGAGCGGGAGCGAACCGTCGCCGTCTCGAGGGCCGTTGGCCAAGTCGTCGAGATAGGCTTGCGCGACC
>VBMC01000292.1 GCA_005879015.1 Methanobacteriota archaeon | reverse complement strand
TCGATGCGTATGCGAAACGATCGAATGGAACCATCGTCTTTGATTCGACGCGGCCCGAATCGATCGACATCGCGACGATGGTCGCCGCCCAGCAGAACGGAATCCTCGTCGGCTCCGATTTGGTGGCCTGGCTCCGTGCCCGTACGCGCCTACCGGTCCTGTTCGACTACGCTTCGAGCGACTGGGCCTCCCTCGATGCGATCGCCGCCTTCGACCGCGCCCTCCGGGATTTATATCCGTCGAGCGCGACCACGCTCTTGGCGATCCTGCCGCCGGACCGCTGGGCCATCCGGGACTACCTGGTCGCCACGCGCACGTTCGTCTTCTACTTCCCGCAAGGGGCCCTCGCCACCCCGTTTGAGGCCGCGGCGACCCGAAGGATCCTACACGCGACGCCCCGCGGCATTCCGATCCTCGGTTGGTTCCGCAGCCCCACGTTGACGGAGGAGAATTCCTTCGTCCAACTCGCCTCGGGAGAGGGCAAGTTCGTTGTCGGGGTGCAGGACGTTCCGAATCTCTCTGTCCTGACGGCGTTGGGACGGAACGAGACTCGGCGTCAGGCCTCGTCGGGGGCTGCACCCTTGCCGCTGGAGGACAAGACGTACGTGGTCCTCGCGGTGCCGGATGGAGACAACATCGACTTCGCGGCCGGGAGGATGCAGGAACTCTGGTCCGAGCCGGTCCGGGGGACAATCCCGTTCGCATGGAGCCTGAATCCCCTCTTGGTCGAACTCGCTCCCCCGCTTCTCGATTCGTACTACGGGAGCGCCACGCCCCTCGATCAGTTCATTGCCGCGCCGAGCGGGGCGGGCTACCTGTATCCCGACTATGCGAGCGCAGACGATCTATCCTCGTTCGTTTCGTTTTCGAAACGATACCTCGACGCGTCGGACATGGACGTGGTGTGGCTCTTGAACGCGTTCACCGCCTCGGAGATCCCATACACATCCGGGAGGCTGGCGACGTATGTCGAGGGGATACATCCGAACGGCATCGTCTTGGACTACGACGATCAGCCGCGGACGCGGGACGCTTGGGTCCAGGCCGGCGACCAAACGGCCACCCCGGTCGTCCGCTCGACCCATTTCTGGACGACCCAGGAAAACGTCCTCGGAAAACTCGAGGCCGCGACGGTGCCGGCGGATTCTGGTCCGCAGTTCCTCTGGCTGACGATCTACACGTTCCGATTCGATCTGCAAGATGGACGAAACGTGGTTGACGCCCTCTCCGCCCGACTCGGTGGTCGTCTCCAAGTCGTCCTCCCCGACCAGTTCTTCGGTCTCATGCGCCAAGACTTTCTTCGGACGGCACAGGACCGGTTGCGGCAGGTCGAGGCGAATCCCCTCGAGTCCTTCCTTTTCACAACGGCCTTAGCATCGGCCCGAATCCGACTCCGCGATGCAGACGCGCTCGTGGCCGCGGGCGATTCGGGTCGTGCGGCGGACGCCGCGTTTCGAGGCCTTGAAGAACTCCGCGGAATCGCAGCCACGGAAGCCCTTCTCCTATCCATAGGGGTCCTCCTGCTCGCGGGGCTCGTCGCCTTCCTGGCGACCCGTTCGCGGAGGCCGGCGTCGGGAAGCGCTCAGTGAGAACTTCTGGACCTACCCTACGATTCTCCTAGGGATTCTGGTTTCGGGGGCTTATCGTCCCCTCCGTCACCTGATCGACGCGGCCTATCCGCACCGGGCTCCGGTTGCCGCGGCCCTCGTCTTCTTGGTCCTCTCGGCCCTCGCGATTCGAACGACCGCTGCGTTCCCTCTCGCGATGATCGGGGCGCTCCTCGCGCTCGACACGTTCCTTTCTCGTCGCCCGGCGACTTCCGCCGATGTGATGGCGGGCGTCGGAATAGGTACCGCCATCGGATTCCTCGGAGGTTTCGACCTTCCGACCTTTACACTCCTGGCGGTCCTTCAGGTCGTCTCCGCGTCCATGGCTCGAGGTCCGCCCGTCGCCGATGAGCCAAAGGGGAGGAGGAACGTGATCGTGCCGGGCCTTCTCATCGCGCTGTCTCTTTCCGGCCTCTCCGTCGCATTCTACTATTCCTACTCGCGGCGTCTCGGACTCCAAGGGGATGCGCTCACTGCCATGGCAGGGGCCTTCCTGGTCCTTGGCCCGACACTCGGGATCCTTGTTCGCTGGGCCCTGCCGAAGGTCCCTACGCGGATCGCAGCGGTGGGAGGCCTTGCGGCTTCGGCGGCCCTGAGCGGAATCATCCTGACGCTTCAGGGGACCCTCGTGACGGTCCTCGCTCTCCTGGCCTTGTTCTCCGCGGTCTCGTTCGCCGCCATGGCGTCCTTGGACGAGTACGCGGACCAGGGAGGGGATCCCCGTCGGGCGCTCGTGGTGGCGCTCCTGTTTCTCCCCCTCCTCGTGATGTTCTTCCGAATGCCTCCGATCGTCTTTTCGCTCACGATCGTGGCTCTCCCGGAACCGATCGAGTACGCCCTGTACGCACCGACTGTTCTGTTGGGGGCGGTCTGTCTCCTCCTCGCGGCGTTCGTGGGGCTGCGCGGACATGTTCGAACGGCGGTGAGAAAGGATTATCCCAACGAGGCGGATGATGGGGCGGTCAACCCATGAGGAAGATCCCGAAGAGGCGGT
>VBMC01000133.1 GCA_005879015.1 Methanobacteriota archaeon | reverse complement strand
CCGTTGCTGCCGCAGCATCCTCGCCGAGGTCCTGCTCTGCGACCCATTGCCCTTCCCGGGGATCAGTCGGCGGCGACAAGCGCCTAATTGCCATGGCGGTGGCTCGAAAGGGTTTCCTCGTTCGAGCCTACCACTATCCCACGATGATGACGACCTTTCCCCGGGCGTGTAGGGTTCCGATGTATCGCATCGCCTCGGGGACCTCGCGCAACGGGTAGGTCCGGTCGATGACGGGCGTGATCTTCCCGGTCTCCAGGTATTCCTTCAGGGTGTTCAGGTCTTCCTTCTTCCTCTTCGCAATGAACGAGCGCAGACGGTAGCGAACGAACGGGGCCAACAGAGGGACCTTGAGAAGCGGAAAGATCGAGTGCTCTCGGCGGCCGGTCTGCCCCGCTAGGACGAGGGTCCCCTTCGGTTTCAGCGCGCGCTTGCACGCGGAGAGGGAGTGGTTTCCCGCCACGTCGAAGATCAGGTCGTACCGCTGCCCGGTCTTGGTGAAGTCCTCGCGGGTGTAATCGATGACCCGGTCCGCGCCGATCGAGCGGACGAGGTCCAGGTTCCTCGTGCTGCACACGCCCGTGACGTTCGCTCCCAACACCTTGGCGATCTGAACGGCGAAGGTCCCCACGCCCCCCGACGCACCGTTGATCAGGACCTCTTGCCCGGGTTGCAGTCCTCCCACGTCCCGGAGACCCTGCAATGCGGTATACGCCGCGACCGGGACCGCGGCCGCTTGCTCGAATGTCAGGTTCGTTGGCTTACGGACGATTCCGATATCCTGGACCGCGACGTACTCGGCCAACGTCTTGATGCTCGAGCCGAAGACCTCATCGCCGGGCTGGAACTCCTTCACGTTCGCGCCGACCGCTTCGATGCGTCCCGCAAAGTCCCATCCGAGGATGCGATCCTTGGGGGCGCGTTGGCGTAGCCCAATCAAGCGGATGATGTACGGCCGGCCCCTCATGGAGTGCCAGTCCCCCAGGTTCAACGAGGCCGCGTGCACGCGGACGAGCACCTGACCGTCCTCAAGGACCGGTTTCTCGACCTCCTGGAGCTCAAGGACGTCGGGCGAGCCGAACCCGGTTCGGACGATCGCTTTCATCGTGTTCCCTTCGTCCGCACGCCCGCCCGGTACTTATCCGTTCGGGGGCCACCCGAGCGCAGGTTCGCCCAGCCCGCCCTTCGGGTCCAACCGTGAATGTCGAGCGACGTCCATCCGATCGGCTCTCGGCTGCTCTTTTCCTCGATGATGTAGTATCGCTCTCCGAAGTCGCCCCCTTTGATGGCCTTCTCATATCTCGCCTCCAAGGCTTCGCGCGATATCGTGTGGTCCGGAAACGATCGCGCAAGGCGCATGATCGCCTCATCGTCTTGCCATCGATGGAGATCCTTCAGGTCCTCTCGTTCGCTGGGTGGAATCGTCTTCATTTTCGTCCCCGTCATTCTGTTCGGCTTAGGGCCTCCGGCGCCGGCCTCTCCCGCGGAATTGGTCGCGAGGTTCCCGACGGTCAGGGCGGCCATTGCGGCGGGGAATTTCGTCGACTTCATGTCCGACGTCCTGGTGCTGGCCCTCTTCCTTGCCCTGTATCGGGCTCTCCGGGGGACGAGCCCCGCGCCCGCGCTCTTCGGGAGCGTCCTATCCGTCCTAGGCCTCGCGGTGATCTTCACGGAGACGACCACACAGGTCGCTTTCGACCCGATCTCCAATCTCTATCATGCTCCCGGGGCGACCTCGGCGGACCAAGCGACACTCGCCCTCATATGGCAGGCGACCCAGGGCATGTTCAATCAGTTGGACACCTCCGCCGTGCTCCTCTTGTCAACCGGTTTCATCGTCCTCGGAGCAGCCATGCTCCGGGCCCCGGGCTTTGGCAAAGGTGTTGGCGGGTTGAGCATGGCATTCGGGGCGCTTGCGTTCGTGGGGGGATTTGTCTTTGGGGTCACCTCCATCGTGGCCGCCCTCCTTGTCGTTCCGGTCTTCATCATCCTCCCGATCCTCCTGGGATGGAAGGTCTACATTCTGTCAAGGTCCCCATAGCAAGTTGGGGCGTTTCGCATGTCCTCTTCTGGTCATCGGCGGTCGTGGATCCACGGGCAGCCCTCCATCGCGGGGAACAAACTTGGAGACGGACGCCCCGAGGTGGGCATTGAGGCCGATTGTCGACGGGACTAATCCGGAATCCAGCAACCACTTGCGAGAATCAAGGACCCAATTAGGAATTGAGTAACCACTTGTGATAGGCGTTTCCAACCTGGCATATAGTTACCTTTCTGTTACTGCGGCGTCCCCGCAGGTGGTTGGACTATCCACGCCCATACAACCCCCCGCAGACGCCTCCCGGAGAGCGTCTCTTCGAAACCCGCCCGAGCTCACGCGCGGGCCCTCGCGATCGCGCTCATCGGGGTCCTGGTCCTCGGATCCCTCGCCCTCGTGATCGCCGGTAACTCTCTTTGGGGCCCGACGGCCGCGGTGGCTTCCCGGTCCACGTCCCCTTCACCGAACGCGGTCGTCCGCGACCCCCTCACGTGGCCCTTCTCCAGGGACAGCATCTGGAACCTCCCGATTGGCGCCAGCGCCGTCTACGTCCCCGGGAACATCAAGAAGCCCACGGCCTACGGCATGACGACGGACGTCGACGTCCTCGTCCTGACCCCGAACGCCCCCAGCACGCCGGTCTACTACAACGGCGATGCCTGGAACGGCGGCAGCCGATGCAGCGCCCAAGGCGGCGTCCTGTTCTCGGCCCCCATCCCGACGAACTTCGTCGTGCCGGGAGCCGGGTCTGGGAACCCGGACGGCACCACGCCGAACTATGCGACCGCGATCCTGGCCGCCGACGGCCACACGCTCATCCAGGGCCAGCCGATGGCCCGTTGCACCGCGGGCGGCACGGCGACGATCATGTGGTCCCAGCAGAACGAGGACCTCCTGGGGACCGGCAACTCCGGCGCCCACGGCGGCTCCATGCTCTCGTCGATTGGCGGCACGATCCGCCTCGGAGAGCTCGTGCCCGGTGGAGCGATCCGCCATGCACTCAAGGTGAACCTCAACGGCGGCGACGATTACTATTATGGTAACACGCAGGGATTCCGTTGGCCCGCGACGACGGCGGACAGCGGTGCGTCCGGCGCCTACCGCGGATCCGTCCCCGCGCTCCGCATGGGCTCCCTCCTGGCCCTTCCCCCCTCGATCGACGTGAACGCGATGGGCCTCGAGACGGACGCTGCGAAGATCGTCGCCCATGCGTTCCAGGATTACGGCGGCTACACGGTGGACGACGCGGCCTGGTCCGTCTACGCCCTGTCGACCGAATACAGCCCCTCGGGGAAGGTCGACACGGAATTCCAAAGCGCGTGGGGCTTCCCGATCAGCCCGGCGAGCCGCGACGTGCCGTGGGCACGCGACATGGACCGCATCTTCGGCGCCCTGGGCGTCGTGGACAACTGGAACTATGCGACGTGGCAACTCGCCTCGGCTTCGAACGGGGCGCTCGGTGCCGGCCTCGGCGTCCCAAGGGTTCCGTGGGCCCCGGACTTCGGCGGGATCGTCCAAGATACCCTTCCACCCGCCTCCACCGCAGCCCTGTCCGGATCCTCCGGCACCGGGAGTTGGTTCGTGTCCTCGGTCGGCGTCACGGTGAGCGCGACGGATTCCCAGTCCGGCGTGGCGACGATCCAGGTCCGCACGGACGGCGGCGCGTGGCAGCTCTACATCTCACCGGTCACCGTCGCCGGCACTCCGGCCGGCAGCGGCTATATCTCCCCCGTCACGGTCACCCTCAGCGCCTCGGACGCGACGAGCGGCGTCCAATCGATCTCCTATCGGATCGACGGCGGGGCCCAATGGACCTATTCCGCTCCCTTCCGCGTGGCGGGCAACGGCACCCACGTCGTCGAATACCATGCGATCGACCAAGCCGGGAACTCGGAAGCCGTGCACACCCTTTCCATCCTGTTGAGCGGGGCCAGCGGCGTCCATGCAACGCCCGTCAGTGTCCTGAGCATGGGCGGGACCGGAGGGGCGAACGGCTGGTACATCTCCAACGTCGATGCCACGCTGACCGCTTCCGGCGCGAGCGGCGTCGCGATCTCGATCGCGTACCGCCTCGACGGCGGCTCCTGGTCCACGTACGTCGGAACGTTCACGGTCCGGGTAGGGCGGCACACCCTGGACTACCAGGCCTCCGACGCGGACGGATACGTCGAGGCCCTGCGGTCCCTTGCGGTCAACGTGGACACGACGCCGCCGGCGATCGTCAAGGGGGCCGACGTGCTCGCTCCCGATGCACCCCTCTCCTGGACCGGATCCGACGGCGCGTCGGGCATCGTCCGGTATGAAGTGAGCGTCGATGGCGGGGCCTTCCAACCCCTGGGCACCTCGACGAGCGTCACGGGACATTGGGCCGTCGGAGCCCATGTCGCGACCGTGAAGGCCTGGGACAACGCCGGGAACCAGGGGACGACCGCGATCCCGTTCCGCGTCGATTCGAGCGCGGTCCCTCCGGGGCAACCCGACACCACGGGGCCCACGGGGCCCACGGTGTCCGAACCGCTGTCGACCGCGCCGCCCGGATCGCTCTACATGGTCATCGGATTCCTCATCGTCTCTGCCGGCGTCATGCTTCTGAACCGCGAGAAAGACGAACCGCCCCGTCTACGGCCAGGGTACCAGGCGGCCCGAGCGCGCTAGGCCCCTCCGACGGGTCGGGCGCAATCTCCATGCGTTCCTCGATCAGCCGCTACGGTGTCGACGATCCATCACGGTGGACGGCTCGCGTCCGTTCGGGACGGGTCTCGACACGGCGGGTGCCGCGCCCCTTCCCGGTGAAGAGCGGGATGTAGATGCCCGTGGCCGTCGGCCGAGCGAGGAGGCGGTTGCCGGACTTCGAAAACGCCACGAGACCCAGGCGCTCCAGCGCCATCAGATCCTTCCGCAATCGACTGACGTCTCGCCCGAGGCTTTGTGCGAGCGCGGTGAGGGAAGGGTACGCCCGGGCCTCGAGCTCCCGGAGGATCCGCAGCCGCTCCCTCGTGAGAGCCGAAGCGATTTCGCCAGGGTCCATGAGGAAAAGCACGGCTTCGTCGGGGAATCGATCCGGGTGCTCCGCGACCCGCCCGAGGAACTCGAACGCCGTGTCGATCCTTCGTCGCATCCCGCTGTCCGTCATTTCATTCCGCCCTGAGCATCGATTCCATCAGTGAGCGGTACCTCTGCCAGTGGCGCGCGAGATCCTGCCGACAGACCTCCAACAGGTCCGGAATCGGAAGGCGCTCCAGGACCGACAACGGCTCCGGCTCGCGCGTGCGCCAAAACCGTTGACGATGGAGATAGCCGTGGAAGTTGTCATACCGGACGACCTCTCTCCAACGTCCCTCGATTCGGGCCGAGTAGGTGACCGCGAACCGGGCGAGCCGGGGTCGCGGTCCAGGGTCCTTGCCGAACTCGAGGTCCGCATCAATCCGATCCTCCAGGGAGAGGAAGATCTTGTATGTCTTCCTCTTGGACATTTCATGGCCAAATGGACATACGATGTCCACATACATAAGCGTTGGTCGACCCTCGGTGAATGGCCATGATTCTATAGCAAAAAAGGTCCGGACCTCATCGAATTTGATCGAGAAAGACGACCGATGGAAGGCCGCGAAAGTGAGGATCCCCCGTGACGAGGGTTGCCTCGCGGGCCCGTGCAGTCTCCCAGATGATTCCGTCGACGAGGCCGAAGTCGCGCCGCCGCTCCGCCCGCATCCGATTCTTCGTCTCGCCCGCGCGGACGGCGATCGTCTCATCCTCCGGCACGAGCACCGTCGCCTCCTTGAGGAACGCGAAATCCTTCGACCATTGAGGGACGTCCTCGCGAACGTACTTGTCTCGGAGTTCGGCGACGACCACGAGCGGGGTGCCGCCGAGCCCCGCGTCCAGCTCGTCCGCGACGACCTCGCCCGCAGGGGTTCCCCGGAAATATTCGACCCACGCGTAGGAGTCGAACACCCGGTCGAGGCGCGCGCTAGGGTGCATGCGATTCGTCTCGGTGCGCAAACGCCTTCATGTTGGGATGGGCCCCGAATCGGGCTCGGCTAGCCTGTCTCGGTCGTGCGATGAGTCGCGTGAGGAGCTCCTCGAACGTCTCGACGTCCATCCGTTGCTTGAGCACCTTCAGTTTCTCGTGAAGTTCCCGACTGACCTGGATCGATGTGGCCATGGTGACCATAGCAATGGCGATGGAGCTATAATAAGAATCGCTTTCGTCGCACGACGTGACCGGGCCGCCTGCTTGCCGGACCGTAGACAGGTCGGTGGTGGACCGACGGGTTGCGGCAGCGGCTGTTATCATTTCGACGACCGTGCAACAAGGGTTATCCTCCCCGCGGCTCTGGCCCCTTCCTAAGGTGGAACTTCGTGGCACATCTGGTATTGGCCGTGCTCGCCTTCGCCCTCGTGTCGTCCGTCGGAGCGGGTGTGGCCTTGCATCAAGCCGGCTACATCCTGAGTGGCACCGCACCGCCCCGCGGCGAAGCGTGCGGTCACGACCACAACGAAACGAACGATCAGGACGGGGCGGGCGAAGGGAACGAGACGGGCGATCGTAACGAGACCGGCGACCACAATGAGACCGGCGCGGCAAACGAGACCGCGGAACACGCGTGGACGCCCGGCCTGGGCGAGATTCAGGATCGTAACGAGACCGGCGATCACGACAACGAGACGGCCGAGCACGACGACCATGGAACCTCGTGCGAGCCGAACGAAGTCGGCGATCATGCCGGAATGGACGACTCCGACACAAACGAAACGAAGGACGACTGAGTTTCGTCCTTCGACCCTTTCTTTTCGACTCACCGCGCGATGTGACGACCGGGATCCTTTCTTCATGCGAATTTAATACACCGTAGCGGGTTCTCTAGCCGGCCGAACGTTCGCGCGCCATGAAGGGTGTTGGGCGCATTCCAGGGAGGGACATCGATGAAGACGACGACCCTGAGGAACCTCTCCTTCGTCGTGATGGTCCTGGGACTCCTGCTGGTCCTTGGCGGCGTGAGCCTCTTTGTGGCGGCGAACGGGCCGCGGGATCGTGCGTATACGTTCAGCCTTCCCAACCAGGCGAACCGGTACCAGCGGATCCAGGTCAGCATCCTCACCGCCGGGTCCATTGACGTCGTGTACCAGTCCGACTACGCGATCATGATCTGGGTGATGACCGAGGCGCAGCATGCGGATTTCCTCCAGACCGGGCAGGCGCAAGGCCTCGGTCAAGACACGGGAATCTCGGGCGGATTCACGACGGCCCTGCCGTCCGGAGGGCTCGATCCCACGTTGTTCTCCGGAGGACTCGGTTGCGTTGTCGGCGGGATGATCCTGGCCGTCGTCGGCTTGCTCTATCGCGGCGTGGCGAAGAAACGAGAGGCCACCATGTCCCCGTTCTACGGACCCGGAGGGGTCGGTGCCGCGGGCTATCCCGGCACGCAATACCCTTGGCCCGGGGCGGCCGTGGCGCCACCGCCAGGCATCGGCGTGCCCTCGACGGGGACGATCCTCCTGACCCTCGAAAACTCGACGTCCGCGGAGGAGACGGTCCGGATCCTGATTGACGGTTCCGAGGTGGCGACGCTGACCATTCCTGCGGGGGCGACCCAACGCGCGAGCCTTCCTATGGAAATCTCGGCCGGCCCCGCGACATCCACAAGCCTCGAGGCGGTCACAGCCGGTGGCAAGCGGCTCCAGCAATCTGTGACCCTCGTCCCGGGAGGCGCGGTGCCGGTATCTCTGCGGCTCGAGCCAGAAAAGGGTGCGTAGGCTCGTATTCGCGATACCCGAGGCAAGACCTAAGAGGCAAGACCCGTCTCACGATCGTGTGCATGTGGTGAAAGTGTCCAGCAAGGGCCAGATTGTGATACCGAAGGATGTTCGCAAGAGGCACCGGCTAGAACGGGACACGGACCTCGTGCTCCTCGAATTCGGGGACGCCCTCGTCCTGCGCAAGAAGGCCGATGCGGAGGAGATCCTGGAGGGAGGGTTCGGCCCTCTCCAGCGCGCCTCGGTAGAGGCCTTGAAGGAGCTGTGGGACAACCCCGAGGACGACGTCTGGGATCGGGTGTGAGGCGAGGTTCCGTCACCTCTCCGGCCCCACTCGCTCGTCACGATATCGTTACTTTCACGTGGGCTATTCTTGAGAACACCGTTGTTTCGCCCTGAGACGGAAGACAATATTGTCGTAATGTCACGTGCACTGAGCCATGTTCCGTGACACAACAAAATCTATATATTCACGTTCGGATATCGTTATCCATAAATGAATAGATATGTCTTAAAGCGGGTGCTAACAGAGGAGGAGGTTTTGGATGCCTCAGATGCGTTGTTCCGCGGAATGGACTACGCAATCATCCGCCAGCTCAGGATTCGATCCTGGCGGCCGGGTCTCGTCGCAGTCAAGGGGAATGAAGTCGTCATCGTCGAAACAAAAGGGCACCTCGGCGAGCTCCGCAAAGCCGTCGCGCAAACGGCATTGTACGCCACGGATGCGAGCGCCGCTTACCTGGCCCTCCCCTCTCAGCGGAGCAGCCCCTCGCTGAGGGGGCTTGCCCGCACGCTCGGGATTGGCCTCATCGAGGTGAACGAGCGGGCGAGGTTCGCCGTGAAGGCTCCCAAGGGAGCTCCCCGGCCGGCTTTCCTCCTCCGTGCGCGCCGGGCGGCTCCTGGGAAGAGCCCTCCGTCATCGGCGCATCGTCGACGCTTTGCTCCTGAATCCCAAACGGCGGTTTACAGTCCGGGAACTCTCGATTCAAGCCAGAACTTCCTATGCGACGACGTGGCGAACGGTGGAGGAACTCCGGGCGCTGGGAGCGCTGACGGCGGAGCGAGTCGGGACAAGCCAGTATCTATCGGTCAACGAGGACTCCGCGCTCCTGAGGGACCTCGGGAGGATCCGTTCGCTTGAGCTCTCCCCGCATCGGGCCGCCGCGCGGGAATTCGCACGACGGCTAGCGGATGTTCCTCCGGTGAAGAAGGCCGTCCTGTTCGGCAGCGTGGCCGAAGGAAGGGAATCGGCAGGAAGTGACGTGGACATCGCTATCGTCCTCTCGCGGAGGTCGAAGCAGACGATGGACCGCATCTACGCCGACGTTACCGAAGTCCAAGACCGGACCGGGATGAAGGTCGTTCCGATGATCGTCACGCCCAAGGAACTGCGGTCACGGGGCCAACTGGGCGACACGCTCCGGGCGGGACAGATCCTGTATGAAAGACCTTGAGGAGGCCGAAAGCTGGCTCGACGCAGCGAAATTCACTCTCGCGAACACAGCCAAGGGCCGGGCGCGTTTCACCGTTGCGATCGCCCAGTCGATCCACGCCCTCATCAAGGCGAACGACGCGCTCAGCATGCGTTTTCTCGGCCGCCGATCTACACGACATGAGGACGCTGCGATCATGTTTGGGAGGCTGATCAAGCAGAACAAGGTTGACCCCAAATACGCCCAGCTTCGCCCCTCCTGACGCGAGCGGTCGCGGCGAAACCCGAGTATGACTACAAAGGCACCGAGGCGGGGCAGGAAGAGGCGAAGAAGTGGGTTCGGGATGTCGCCAAGTTCATCGAAAGCGCCCGAGCCATTCTCGACGCATGAGCCGTTCGAGACATTCTTAACGGAGTGCTTGCGAAGAGGTGACCGCTCGATCATTCGAGAACGGATGACTCCCTTTTCTTCTGTGTTACGGGGTGTTTCGCAGTGGTTCTGATTCGCTAGAACGAACGCTCAAGTATGACAGGCGAGCATCTACAGGGTAACATGACGGCCAAAGAGCTGGAGGATTACGTCGAACGGTTCCTAGCCGAGGAACTTGATGATCCGGAAGTCCAGCTGATGCTAGTCTCCTTCGAAGGGGACTAGGTGGTCGACGCTTGTTCGTCGCGAGCCGACGATTCGCGAGCTCATCCGAATCTCATAAAAGTCGGACAGCCCGCCCCCCGGCAAGCCGGGAACCGGGCTTCCAAAAGAAGGTTCTACCGAGCCCGCATCTTGCGGCGCCGGAGCACGTACGCCGTCGTGACGGCGGCGCCCGCGATCACGACGAGCAGGACCCAGAGCCAGACGCCCGGGTTCGAGGGCACGGATTGGGTCGACGGACCTGCGGGGGTCCCCGGGTTCGTGCCCGGTTGGTTCCCGTTGTCCGATCCGCTTCCGGGGTTCTCGTCCCCGGTCGTGCCGCTGTCATCCGAGTCGTTGTCGTCCGTCTCGTTGTCGTGCTCGCCATGCGACCCGGAATCCCCGTCGTGGTCGTGGGAATCCCCTTGGTCGTTGGCGTCTCCGTCGTGGTCGTCTCCATCGCCGTCGTGTTCGCCGTCCGCCGGTTGCATGCCGGAGGCATGGCCCAGCGGGGCGGCGTCTCGGTAGGGACTCTTTCCGCCGTGGAAGTCCGCCCGCGCGACGGGGGCGAACAACAGGACGGCGGCCAGCCCTAAGACGAGGGCCAGAGTGCGCTTCAAGGTCCCATCCTCGGGCGCCGGAGGATGCCCGATGTGCCAAATACATTCCGCCGGTTCAGCGGCCGTTGACAAACGGGGACCTACAAATCTGTGGAATGGGAACCTGTTCCGTACGGTGATAACGTGGGCCCCGGCCTCTTGGGGCGTGTTTCGAGGTCAAGCCAGGCGGTCCACGAGTGCATGGATGAGAAAATGGGAGGCGGTGATCCCGTCACCGCCTCGACGTCGGATCGACTCGCTTACCTTCCTAGCCGGCGGCGAGCAGGCGCGCCTCCCCCCGTCCCGCCGAGTTGTCCAAGATCACGATCATCAGGCCCAGCGCGGGCGTGTTCGCCCATTCCGAGGCGTCGATCGACACCGACACGGTCCCCCGCGCCCCGACCGGGACCAAGAACGCGATCCCAGATGTGATCGAGGGCGTGAACGCGTTGAACATCGCCACGCCGGGAAGGACGTCCGCACTCCCGTCCTGGAGCGAGAACCCGGCCGCCATGTACGCGAACCGCGGGTTCGACACGGAGAGCCCGATCTCGTCCGACCGCACGGGCAGGAGCAGCGTGCTGCTGTCCGTCGGCGCGATCGCGAAGCGAGCATTCACCAGATCGAAGTTCGGGAGGGCGAAGACGAAGCTACCGTACCGGCCGTCGAACGAGCCCGTGAGGATCGCCCCGATGTCGAAGCCGGCGACCAGGAAGTCCGGGACGCCGTCCCCGTTCGTGTCGATCAAGACGTCGAACTCATTGTCCGACGGGGTGCTCCAGCGGTTCCACGTGTTCACGGCGAAGACGAGGAAGCTCTGGGTCGCGCTGACGGGGATGCTCTGGACGCCGACCGCGCGCAGGTCGTTCGAGCCCGCGGTCGTTCGTCGGCTCGAGAGGCCCCATGCGTAGAAGTCCGCGACGCCCGCGATCGCGGTCGCGGGGTTCGACAGGCGGACGTTCGCCTTGTGACCGGGGCTCAACTGGCCGTTCAGGACAGCCTGGACGTTCGAAAGGGCCCTCGGCACCAGGTAGTAGGCGACGTGCAACACGACGCCGGAGTTCGATCCGTCCGTCGGGGTCAGGGTCACCAGGCCCGCGACGTTCCGGAAGGCCTGCCGGTTCGCGGATGTCGGCGTGCTGTCGCCGACCGTTGCGGCGGGCACATTCACCGTGACGACGACCGAGACCGTCTTGCCGGGCCTCACGCGCACGGAAGCCGGGTTGAACGTGACCGTGTTCGGCGCGCTCCCGGGTGTGCTCGCGGAACTCAGGTCGAACCGCGCCGTGGACGTTCCCTTGTTCGTGATCCACAGCGTCGCCTGCTGGGAGAAGTCCTGGCCGAGCTCGGTAAAGCCGAGATTCAGACTGACCGCCCCGGGATCGAAGTAGGCGATCACGTTCGTCTGCGTGGCCGGGATCGGCTGGACGACGCCCGTGCCGCCGCGCCGGACCAGGTACCCGTTGACCAGGTCGGAGCTGCCCGTGTTCAGGATCGCGGCCTTCACCTCGGCGACGGTCCAAGAGGGATGCGCCTCGCGGACGAGCGCCGCGATGCCCGCCACGTGCGGGGTCGCCATGGACGTCCCGGAGAACCGGGCGCCCTGGGTGCCCGAGCCGATCAGGGTCGACTGGACGCTAACGCCCGGAGCGACGATGTCCGGCTTCAGCGCGCTGTTCAGGTCCTGCGGTCCCGCCGACGAGAAGCTGGCGAACGCCTTGAAGCCCGGGTTCGCGATCGTGGTCGCGCCCAAGGTCCCCGTCCCGCCATCCGCGGCGACGAGCGTTGCCCCATCCGACAGGAGGACGCCGAGGAACGGGATCGTCACCGTGAAGGGGATGCCCGTGTCCGGGTTCGACGTGATCGGACCCTCGAAGGGCGGATACCCGGGTCCGTTGTTCACCATCGCGACCGCGGCGGCTCCCGCCATCTCGCCGTAGATCGCGCGCGCGACTCGGGCACACGTTCCCCGTTGCGTGACGACGAGCATGCCGGCGACTCCGCCGGGGAAGTTCGTGTACTCGGCCGGATTGCATCCGAGGGAAGGCGTGCCATCCGCATTCCGGAGCACCGCGATCTTGAGCGCCGCGGTCGGCA
>VBMC01000132.1 GCA_005879015.1 Methanobacteriota archaeon | reverse complement strand
AGAAGCGGATAGTTCCAGGGTGCGATGTGGGCCGTCACTCCGAGCGGCTCCCGCAAGGTGTAGTCCAGCCGCGCGCCGGGCACCGGGATGGTTTCGCCCTGAATTTTATCTGCCAGGCCTGCATAATATTCGAACAACTTGTACACGTAGGCGACATCGCCCTTCGCCTCGCGGAGCGGCTTGCCGACGTTCAGAGATTCGAGCCGCGACAATTCCTCGAAATGGTCCCGCAACTGGGTCCCCAGGAGCCAGAGGAGCCGACCGCGCTTGCTCGGATCGAGATCCCTCCATTCCGGGGATTCGAAGGCGCTCCGCGCGGCTTCGACCGCGGCACTCACGTCGTCCTTCGTCCCGGAGGCGACCCGCGCAATCGGTCGGTTCGTCGCGGGGTCGAGGACCTCGGTCTGAGTCCCCGAGGCGGCGGAGACCCATTTCCCTGCGATGTAGTGGCCGTGGTCTTTGATGTCCATCGCGAATCCGCTCCCACCATCGGGGTCCGGCCTATAAGCGTGTGGATTTTGGTCCGCGTTCACCGGAGCCCTCTTATTCTCCGCGGGCCGATGCGGACCGGAGAAACCCGATGCCGGACGTCGCGCGCGTGAGCCGCCATCTCCCGTGGCGAGAGGTGGCGAAGGACGTGGACTCTCTTCGGCCGATGCTCCTCGAACAGGTCCGTCACGAGGATTTACGCGGGCAACGCGTATTGGACGTCGGGACGGGCGATGGGCGGCTCGCTTTCGTCGCGGCCTCGGTCGGGGCCCGAGTCATCGGCGTGGATTTGGACCGCGTGAAACTCATGCACGCTCGCGCGTACGCGGGCATCCGGGACTTCCGAAACACGGAATTCGTGCTGGGCGATGTGGAGAAGACGCCGTACCATGAATTCTCGCGCGATCCGATCGACGCGGTGATCAGCAACCTGTGCATGTCCCCGGAAATCATCTGGCACTCGTCTCGGGCCCTGAGGCCTGGAGGCACGTTCATCTTCGCGGCACACCATGGGGACCACTGGAAGGAGACGCGGCGAGGTTCTCGATTCGCATTCTACGAGGACTCGATGCGCGACCTCCTGGAGGAAAACCGGTTCGCGATCGAGTTCATCGGCGTCGACACGACGGTGGCCGAGTTCGAGGATCTCCGCGAGGTCGAACTCTTCCTCCGCGACGCGACCGTCCGAAGATGGGTCGAGGACGGCCGCTGGCAGGAGCTGACCGACGCTTTCACTCGTGGAGAGAGGCACCTCACCCTGTCGTACTTGATCGTGAAGGCCCGCCGCACGACGGCCCCGTACACAGTTGAATGATACCCGATGCGATTCGGCAAAGCTCATCCGCATGCGTCGGATTCCGAAGAGGGACGCCATGTATCTCGGGGCTCACATATCGATTTCGGAGAGCATCGCCCTCGCCCCGTCCCGCGGCCGGAGCGTCGGCTGCGAGGCGATTCAGATCTTTTCGAGGAGCCCACGAATGCTCCGCAAGACGAAACCAATCCCGCCCGAGGAGGCCCAGGCGTTCCAGGAGAACATGAAAAAGCATGGGTTGGCCCGCGCGGTCATCCACGCGAACTACCTGATCAACCTCGCTTCTCCGAAGAAAAACGGATTGCGCTACAGCCGCGCGGCATTCGTGGAGGAATTGGATCGGGCGCAGGTGCTCGGCATCCGGGACGTCATCTTCCATCCGGGGGCACACCTCGGCAAGGGGGAAACCTATGCGCTCAAGACGATCGCCGCGAGTCTGGATTGGTCCTTCGACCACGCGACGGCTCCGGACGTCTTCGCGGTCCTCGAGATCACCGCGGGCCAGGGCAGCGTCATCGGGTACACTTTCGCGCAGCTCGCGGAGATCATGAAGGCTTGTTCGCATCCCGAGCGGCTCGCGGTGTGCATCGACACATGCCATACGTTCGCCGCGGGCTACGACTTCCGTACGCGGGAGGGGTACGACGCTCTGCTGCGGGACGTCGAGGGGACCGTGGGGCTGTCGCGCGTTCGAGCGTTTCACCTCAACGACTCGAAGGGCGACCTGGGATCGAGGGCCGACCGCCATGAGGACATCGGGAAAGGAAAACTGGGCCAAGACCCGTTCCGGTTCCTGGTGAATGACGAACGTTTCCGGGAAATTCCCGCGGTCCTCGAGTTTCCAGGCACCGATGGGGGCTACCGGAAGGAATTGAAGCTCCTGCGGTCTCTCGTCACCGGAGAGAACCCTCCGACGTCTCCCCAAAAGCCACGCGGCAGACGAGCTGGTCGCGAAACCGGGTGAGGAACCCGTAGAACGCGGTGACGCGAGACATAAGAGCCTGAGAGCTACGGAGGATCCGTCCGAACCCAGCACCCATCGGCAACGCCTCGATCAGGGTCGGGACCGCGTCGCCCCCCGTCGTTAACTGACCGCTCGGCGCGACGATATGGAAGGCGTCGAGCATGCGCTCATCGGGAATCCCACGGAGTAGCTCCCGCGAGGATTGGATCGTCCGGACTCGGATCCGATGTCGAAGGTCCGCGGCGCCAATCCAGCGGCTCAGCGCGCTGCAGACGCCGCAGTCGCGATCGAAGAGCAGGATGTACTCGCCGGTCTCCATGATTCACATCTAGGACCGCGGTCCGCCGACTTAAACAACTCGTACGTGTCGAAGGAATCCTTATCGCACGCCCGTCGTTCCGGCGAGGAGGCTCTCGCATGATCCTCGATCCTTCGTCGGTCCCCGAACGCCAGGCGTATCGCCTCATGATCTCGGCCTTCATACCGCGGCCCATCGCTTTCGTCTCGACCGTGAGCCGAAGCGGGATCGACAACTGTGCGCCGTTCTCGTACAGCATGGGCGTCTCGAGCCACCCGATGGTCCTCGGCGTGTCCATCGGAGACCGCCATGCGCGGCCGAAGGACACGACGCGCAACATCCTCGACATCCGCGAGTTCGTCGTGAACCTCGTCACCGAATCAATCGCGGAGAAAATGAACATCGCCTCAGGCGACTACGCACCCGACGTGAGCGAGTTTGACGAAGCGGGCCTCGCCCGGGCTCCATCCGAGGTCGTCCGGCCCGCGCGAATCGCGGATTCGCCGGTGAACTTCGAATGCCGTTTGGTCCGCGTCGTGCGCGTCGCGGAGAACACCGTGTTCTTCGGCGAAGCGGTGCGGCTCCACGTCGATGACCGCGTGTTGACGGATGGAATCGTCGATGCGCGAAAGCTGCACGCCATCGGGCGGTTGGGCGGTCCGCAGTACTGTCGGACGCAGGACGTCTTCGAGATGGTCCGACCGAGGGTCACGGGACCGAAGTCGGCTCGGCCGACGGATGCGAGATGAACGCGACGAGCCCTCGAGCCATTCGGGCGGTCAGAAGGGGAGTTTGCTGAGGCCGATCGCGAGCGGAAGAAGGGCCTCCTCTTTCCCGAGGAACTTCGCCGTCTGGAGGACGGCGTTCAGATAGCTGATCGTGTGTTCCTTCTCCCCGACCGTCCATTGCCCGTAGAAGTCGACGACCGCGGCGAGGATGTCCTCCAAAGGCACGTCCGCCTCGAGGGCATGCCGAACGGTCTCCTCCGCCGGGGGCGACTTGTACCGCAGGCTCGACTCGAGGGCCGCGAGCATGGAGGGTCGGTCCTGATTTTCCGGCTTCCCGAGCCTCAGGAACTCCGGATACCCGAATCGGGTCGTGAGGGTTCGATACAACTTCCAGGAGAGCCATGCGTTCTCCGAAGGGGTCAGGAATCGGCTCGCGAGGCGCGCCGTGTGCACTTCGGTCAAGGTGTGGCCGAGAAACCCTGGCTCCGCGCTCGCCGCGATGAGCAAGGGCCGGTACGCTTCATCGGCCCTCCCTTCGAAGGCGAACGATTGCAGGATCGGCTGGACACGATCGAACTCCCATTCCTCGAGGAGCGAGGCCAAGGCGTCTGCGTCCGCGTTCCCGCGGTCCGATGGAGCGAGGGTCGAAATCTCGGTCGGCGGGACTCCTTGGAGACCCACGGATTGCACATATCCGAGGTTCGCCAGGGGCACGAGGCCGCGTGGGAGACCGAGGATCGAAGCGACGTCCGCGTAGCCGACCGCAAGCGCGAGGTTGTGGCCGAGGCGCCCGAGGTCGTCGAGGGAGGTGCGGATCGCCAGGTGGGCGGCCGTCTCGATGCCATGATCGAGCGCGATTCGGGCAAGGAGGGGAGCGGCCTTAGGACCCATGCGCTCGAACACGAACTTGCGGTAGGCGAGCGCCTGATCCTCCTGGGAGGCGGGCGGAATCGCGCGGGCGGCCGCCTCGACCTGGGACGCGGTCAGGGGCCGCTTCGGCAGACTGAAGTTGTAAAAGATCAGGAACCGGAGAAGGCCCAGTCCGCCGGGAGGCCGTGTGAGTCGAAGGAGCTCGCGGCCTGCGTGGATCGTCAAGACGCCGTGCGGCGTGTGGAGTTGGGGGTCGTCGTGGTTCGATACGACGGCCAGGAGTTCCTGCAAGATCGGCCCCGCGGTCGCGGGGTCCTTCGCGACGTCGTCGAAGAGCCGAATGCCCTTCTGATGTTCGAATGTCGGGAGGAGAGCGAAGAGGCGCTCGAGGTCCTTCGATGCCACGCGTCGGAGGAAAGTCGTCGTGGTTTTTAGGTTGCGCGTTCGAGTACGGGGCAACTCTTATGTCGAACCGGGACCTTGAACCGATGTCATGCCTCCCGTCTACGACGTCATCGTCATCGGCTCGGGGCCCGCCGGCCTCACCGCCGCGATCTATGCCACACGGGCCGCGCTGAAGACGCTCGTGATCGCGGGCACCACGGCGGGAGGACAGCTCATGATCACGACGGACGTCGAAAACTATCCGGGCTTCCCGAGCGGGGTCCAAGGCCCCGAGCTCATGGAGCTCTGGCGCAAGCAGGCGGAGCGATTCAAAGCGGATTTCGTGGATGACAACGTGTCGAAAGTCGATTTCACGAAACGTCCCCTCATCGTGTGGACTTCCGACGGAACCCACGAAGCCCGGTCCGTCATCATCGCCACGGGAGCCAACGCGAGGTACCTTGGCCTTCCGAACGAGGAGCGCCTGAAAGGCCGCGGGGTCAGTGCCTGTGCGACGTGTGACGGGTTCTTCTTCAAAAGCCTCGATGTCGTCGTGGTCGGCGGTGGCGACACCGCGATGGAGGACAGCCTCTTCCTGTCGAAGCTGTGCAAGACTGTGACGGTCGTCCATCGCCGGCACGAGTTCCGCGCGAGCAAGATCATGCAGGACCGGCTCTTCAAAACGCCGAACATCAAGGTGATTTGGGACTCCGAGGTGATCGACGTGTTCGGGGACCAACGGGTCGAGGGCGTCCGGATCAAGAACGTGAAGACAGTGCAGACGACGGACCTGAAAGTCCGGGGGCTGTTCCTCGCGATCGGCCATGAGCCGGCGACGGATGTCCTGCGTGACCAACTGAGGCTGGAGAAAGGGTATATCGTCCTGCGGCCGCACGACGGGTTTTCGACCGCCACTTCCGTGGACGGCGTCTTCGCGGCCGGTGACGTCCACGACTTCCGCTATCGGCAGGCGGTGACCGCCGCGGGCTTCGGCTGCATGGCGGCCCTCGACGCCGAGAAGTGGCTTCAGGGCCACGAGTAGCCCCACAGGGCGATCCGATCCCGCTCGACTGCCAACCGCCTCTCAAGCTGACCCGTCGAAATTTTGAAGTAA
>VBMC01000291.1 GCA_005879015.1 Methanobacteriota archaeon | reverse complement strand
GGTGCAGAAGCAGCGGATGGCGTTTCAGGTCGATGTGCACATCATCGTGGTCCCCCATGCGGACCGTCTTGGCGAGCCGCGCAAGCCGCAGAAGGCCGATGACCCCGAGGGTCACGATTCGAGGAGACCGCATCCATGCGATTCGGGTGCGGACTCCGGCCTCCGCGAGGCGGGCCGCAATGACCCGGGCAATCGTCGTCTTCCCAGAACCATCGGGCCCGATGATCGCGTAGACCTTTTGCGTCGAAGAGGAGCCTGGCGAAAGGTGTGCCGCGGACGACTCGACCGCCGGTCGGACCGCCTTGCGGTACGAGCCGTTGGCCACTCGACGCCCGCCGGCGTTCGTCGAAACCTCCATGGGTTCGGTCATGAGGTTCTCACGGTGCTTCGAGCAGGTTGACGTTCGGGACAACCTTGCGCTCCGACCGTTGACCCCCCGGGAGGCTCTCTCACCCTTCTTCGGCCTTCCTTCGCGCCCTCTTCCGAGACCAGAAGAAGAGTCCGCCCATTCCAATCGCAGCCAGCGCGATGAACGGGAGGTATGCGCGAATGAGGTCGAGCACGCCGACGGTTGATGGCCTCGAGATCGTGAATTTATCGGTGTACGTCCCATTGAAACTCGTGTGCATGACGATGTGGCCCGCGTCCACGTTGAAATTGACGACGCCGTTTCCATACCCTGCGGTATTGTTGCCCATCCACGCCGCGAAATACGGCGCATAGTGGTTCGTCGGATCGAACTCGTTCATCTCCCGACCTCCCGTCCCCGCGACGACGATCACCGAGCCGGTCCCCTGTTGGTATTGGCCGGTCGACGAGCCATCGGCCGGCGCGATGCAATTCGGATTGTAGACGTGCTCTTGGATGGCCGCGCATGTGCTGG
>VBMC01000290.1 GCA_005879015.1 Methanobacteriota archaeon | reverse complement strand
CGGTAGAGTGCTTAAATATTACCCAGCTTGCAGTTTCAACAGCATTCGGGACACCGCAGCGGTTCCAAAAACGAGAATGATTCGGACGGCTTCTTGAGGACAGCCGTTACGCATCGCCACCCGGTCCAATCCAAGATTCCAACGCATTCCCCTCCATCTGGATCGATGCGAAGAGACCCACTTCTTGGTCCAGTGTCCGTCGTATCCGGAGGCAACCCGAGGTGGATTGAACGGAGACCCGCACGTTCCTGATGACGGCCGCCTTCTATCCGCCGTACCTGACCGCCTCGCGGTCACGGCCTGAAAAGTCGGGCCCTCAAGCTGGTTGTCCTCATGCCGACGGCCCTCATGCCAATGACCCTCAAGCGCCAGGTCAGGAACCCACCGACCCCGAGGCCGATCAGGCCAACCGCGACGGGAGCTGCGAGTGGTAGGGCCTGCATGAATCGCTCCGCGAGCCCAATAGAAAAGTCTGCGATCGTGAACGTGTCCGAATACGTCCCGTTGAACGCGGTCTCCTCGACGATTCGGTCCGGGTACACCTTGTATGTGACGACTCCGATCCCGGCGCCCTCCGTATCCGTTGCCATGTGTGCCGCGAAGTAGCCCGAGTATGGATCGGCCTTGTTGAAGACGTCGAGTGCCCGGCCCCCGGTCCCTTGGATGACGAGGACCGGTCCGGCGCCCCGCTGGTATTTCCCATCGGCGCCGTCATGCACGATGCATCCCGCGTTGTAGCTGTGGAGCTGGATCCCGGAACAGCTATCGGTCACGGCCAGCTGATTGCTCCTCTCATAGTTGTGCGTGTGCGCATTCAGGATCAAGTCGACCTTCTCTCGCAGCAGGAGATTCAAGATATCCGTCCCGGTCTCGCAGGCGTGCTCTCCGGCAGCGATGCAGCTCTTGTGGAACGCCACGATCACCCAAGGGATGCCGGCGGCATGGGCTTGGTCGATCGCGGTCTGGGTCCACAGGTACCGCGTCGAGTTCACGGTGTACAGGTAATGTTCTCCGTCATCGACCACATACACGAGATCGGGAGAGAGGAAGATGAACCGCGCGAGCGGGTTCGTCCGAGGATAATCGAAGTAGTACTGTTTCCCGTACTGCCCGAAAACCGGAGCGCGGAGGCTCGTCGGGAAGGGACAGTATTTCGTGAAATTGTTGATGCTGCCTT
>VBMC01000289.1 GCA_005879015.1 Methanobacteriota archaeon | reverse complement strand
GCGATGACGACGCCGAGACGACGCATCTATCCAGCCGCCTTGATCGGGACATAGAACGTCGCCCGCAGATCGAAACCATCGAGTCGTTGGAAGTTCGCGTCGATCTTCCAGATGCCCGGGCTCGACAGGTCGGTCGTCGTGATGAAGAAGTGGTTCCCGTGCGGACCGGAGAGGTTTTCCTTGGGTTCCGGGGGACGCGGCGGGTCCCAGAGGGTGAATTGAATCGTGCCGTTCCGCGCCAGAGTGAACTCCGTCCCGTTCGAGTCGTAGTTCAGGAGGATCGTGAACGTATAGACCCCGACCGTCGTCGGGTATGGATAGGATTCGAAATGGACGCGCAGGCCGTCCTTGACCATGTCGATGGCGAAGAGTCCATTCTCCCCGGCCGAGGCCACGGTCGCGGCCGGCTGCATCGCCGTCAGCAGGCCCGCCAGGACTAGGACCGCGATCCCGAGTCCCGTCTCGAACCGCACGTTCCCGACGATCCGCCGCACGGCTTGCGTCGGCTGCTCCGTTTCCGCGGTCTCGGGGATGAGCCGATACCGATTGAACGCACCGAGGCCGACCATGGGGGCGAAGAGTGCGATCTTGCCGAGGACCACCCATCCATACGCCGTTTCGAGGAGACCCTCCCATGTTCCGACGAGCAACAGGGACAGGACGACGCCCCCGCCCAGGACGAGGGCGACTGCGTACGCCGCCATGCGAGAGAAGCGGCTAAGGACGATCCGCGCGAGCGGCGCCGCCTCCGGATCCCGGAAGAAGCTCCGGATCGACACAATCCCGGCGAGACCACCGAACCAGAGGCCGATCCCACCGAAGTGCGCCGCGTCCGCCGCGACCCCGACCGCGGCGAAGACCGGCGCGGCGGCGGCATGGGTGCCGATGCTGCTGGTAATGATCGAAGCGACGGCGAGGACGAGGGCGGCCTGGATCGTCCAACCGGTTTTCTCGGGGCTCTCCGTCCGGGATTGTGCGAACGCGCGGGACAGGAGGACGAACAGGCCTGCTCCAAGGGCGACCCGAATCGCGACGGTTTGGAGATACGGGGAGGCGAGGAACCCTTGGGCGGCCGGAGAGCCATCACCGCCTGGCGGGCCGGGTGGAACGCCTTCGAGTCCGGTCGCGAGGGCCAAGAGACCCACCATGGAGGCCGCGAACGCGAAGGCCGCGATCCGCCCCACATTCAACAGGACGGGGAAGGCAACCCCATATGCCCGGGAGGCGCGGGCGTCCGGGTCTCGGCCCGCGGGGAGCCACATGAAGTTCGCCATCACGCCGATGCCCATCGCGATCGCGAGGCCGAGGAAT
>VBMC01000131.1 GCA_005879015.1 Methanobacteriota archaeon | reverse complement strand
CCCTTCGACCTGGTAGCCGGTGAGCAGGACGGCGCTGCGCGGGTCCTCTCGGATCTTCTCCAGATATCGGAGGACGGGACCGCCATCGAGCATGCCGCTCGTCGTGACGATCACCTCGCCTTGCACCGCCATCTCCGAATCCCGGGGACCGCGGACGACGGACACATGGTGCATCGCCTTCCGGAGGGCTTTCACGGACTTGATATATTCGGGGTTCTCGACGTAGATCGAGTTTACCTTCTTCCCCATCCCGTCGAGCCAGACCTCGTGTCGGGCTTTCGCGAGCGTCAGGATGACATCCTGCGTCCGTCCGACGGCGAACGACGGGACGAGGGCGAGTCCCCCGCGGTTCACCACCTGCTCGATCTTCCGCAGGAACGCATGTTCCGATTTCAACCGCTCCGGGTGTTGCCGACCCGCGTACGTGGACTCGATGAACAGGGTGTCGCAGGCGACGGGCTTGGCGCCCCAGACCAGGTCCGTCGTCAGCGTATGCAGGTCGCCGGTGAACAGGGAGGTCTCCGCGCCGTTCACCTCGAACATCGTCGCCCCGGGGATGTGGCCCGCGGGATGCGCCGTCACCTCCAGGTCGCCCACGTCCACGTTGTCGCCGAAATCGATCGTGCGGAATCGGCGCCTCGCGGTCCGGAGGTCGCTGTCATCGAAGGGAGCGTCGAATCCTTCCGCGTCCGCGATCTTGAGGGAGTCTTGGAGCAGGAGGTCCGCCACGTCCGCCGTCGGCGGCGTGAGCACGACGTCGACGTCCTGGCGGCGGGTGACCCAGGGGATCATGCCTGTGTGGTCCAGGTGCGCGTGGCTGATGAACATCCCGTCCACGGGAGGGGCGGGCAAGGGGTATTGGGGCGGATCGCGCGGCAACAGGCCGTAATCGAAGAGGAGGGAGGTGGGCCCCTTCTTCAGGATCATCCCCAGGCGGCCGACCTCCGAAGCGCCGCCGAGAAACTGGAAATCCATCCGTTCCGCCGTCGATACCTCCGGCGTCTATAAGACCTTCGCCGCGGACGGGAGCAGGAGGCGCTGACATCGGATCGCGCGCGCCATCCGACGTCGTCCGATGAGGACCATCGCCGCCTCCAGGAGCCGGTCGCTCCCGAAGAATCGGTCCGCGAGCTTCTTGATCCGCACACCCTGGGCCAAGGGCCCGCCGACGGCGGCGCGCCACCGCGTCTCGTACGCGTCGAGCGGCGTGCCATCGAGGAGATGATCCGCGGCGGTCAGGCCCGCGATCCGACCCGCGATCATCGCCACGTTGTTTCCGCCGCCGTTCGTCGCCATGACCATGCCCGCCGCATCCCCGACGAGCATCGCGTTGTCCTTCAAAGTACTGCCACGTTCCCAGGCCGACGTTCGCGCAATGGGCCTTCGGGATGATCCATGCGTATCCTCCCGGGGCGAGGTTGCCGAAGAACATGTCCGTGGAGTTGCTGAAATCACCGTCCGCGGTCGCGCTCATCGCGGGCGCGGACACCGGCCACTCAAGGCCGACGGACTTCGCCACGGTGGAGCGAGGACCGTCCGAGCCGATCACGACCTTCCCCTGGAACGTCCCGTGGTTCGTGGCGACCTCTTCGCCGTGAACGCGAACGACGGTCGTCTCCGTCATGATCTCAGCGCCTTCCTCGACGGCCTGCGCCGCGATCCCTTGATCCATTCGGTCCCGCCGAACCGTGAATCCCTTGAACGGGACCTCGTATCGACGGCCCTTCGGCGACCAGATCCGGATCACGGGGGTGTCGACCTCGCGCACGTGATAGGGGATCGCCATGAGATCCTCGAGTCCCTCCACGTCGGGGAAAATCGACCGAACCTCCTCGTTGTGGGCGACATATTCGCCGCATTGCACGGGCACGCCGATCTCCTTGCGCTTGTCGACGAGGAGCACCTTGAGCCCACGTCGCGCCGCGTACCGGGCGGCCGTTCCACCGGCGGGTCCGGAGCCGACCACGATCACGTCGTACGGCGATGGCATTCCGCCACCTCCTCACATGTCGCGCGACAGGACATAATCGACGAGGCGGATCATGCTCGCCTTGGCATCGCTGTCGGCGATCGGGTCCAAGGCCTTCTTGGCGAGCTGCCCATACGCCTGCGCGTCGAGCCGGGCCTTTTCGACGGCGCCGGAGTCTCGTAGGAGGGACAGGACGCGCCGGACGTCGACATCCTGTTTCCGATGCTTGCGGACGAGCCGCTCGAGTGCTCGGACGTCGATGGCGCTTCCGTCGTTGAGGGCGTGGATCGTGACCAGGGTCACATTCCCCTCCCGCACGTCCGTGCCCGGCGGCTTGCCGAGGCGAGACGCGTCGCCCACGACGTCCAGGACGTCATCGACGATCTGGAAGGCCATCCCGAGGTTGATCCCGTAGTCCCCGACGGCATCGATGTGCTCGAGTCGCGCGTTCGCCAGAAGACCTGCGACCCTCGCTCCCGCGGACATGGGGAGGGCTGTCTTCCGCTGGATGATATCGAGGTACTCGCTCCGCGTCACCCCGGTGTCATGGGCGTGGCGCTTCTGGCGGATCTCGCCCTCGGCGAGGGCGGCGCAGACGTTCGCCGTGATCTCGACGATGTCGTCGTCGAACCGGCCGCCGATCCCGAACGCCTTGACGAAGAGGAAGTCCCCGGTCACGAGCGCATTCTGGAGGCCGAACTTCTTGTACGCGGCGAGGCGCCCGCGGCGCATGTCCCCGCCGTCGTTGATGTCGTCGTGGATCAACGTCGCGGAATGGATCAGCTCGAATGCCGCGGCCAGGTCCACGGCTTTTCGGACTTCCGTCCCGCCGAGGGCACGGAAGGCGAGCAGCGTGACCATGGGCCGGATCCGCTTGCCCCCGGACTCAATCACGTAGCGGGCAATGTCGTGGAGAAGAGGTTCCTCGGTGACGATGCTTTCCCGGATCCGGGCTTCGACCAAGGCCAGTTCATTAGCCACGCCAAAGTCGAGCGAACCCATGATCCGGGCCGTCCCATCGCGAGCTATCGCCCGGCCTTATATAACCATTTCCTGGGCACGGCACCCATGCGGGAGTAAATTGGTCCAGAACGAAACCGGCGTGGATGGCGACGCGTCGGCGACTCAGGTGCTGCGGGCGACCTCGTCGATCGCCTCGACGATGCCCTTCGCGGGCACGGCCCCGTTCCCCGCGACGCGACGGATCGTCGGTGCGATCGCTTCGAGGAACGTGTGGATCATGTCGTCGCGGTTGCCGATCCAATCCGCCATCATCACGACGGGCATCATGATCGTCATGAACGGGTACACCAGGGTGTCGTCGTGCATGTCCGTGGTGGCGAGGCGAATCGCCTTCGACGTGAGGTCCGCGATCCGTCGGAGATGACCGTCGTAGTCATCGATCGTCAGGTGCGGATTGTAGTTCTTCAACGACGTGAGGTCGCGGAGCTCCTTCTCGCGCATCGCAATCAAGGACAGGTTCGCGATCCCGTTCCGCAGGTCCTGGTGGATGCTCACTACGTGGTCCATCAAGATCACGGCGGCGTCGTAGTAATACCAACCCGCGAGGAAACTCTTCATGTGTTTGATGTCGTACGGCTGGTTGGTAAAGGCCATGTCGATCAGGTTGTGCCGGCTCGCAGCGCTCACATGGCCTCCGAGCTTCTCCCACCAGTACATCGTGTCGTCGGGGGCGTAGAAGTTCTCCATGATCTTCTCCATCTTGGGGATCGAGAAGTTCGGTTCCTTCTGGAACATGGAGAGCGCCTGGCCGAGCGCGACCCGTTCGTCCATCACCTCCATCTGGTAGAAGTAGTCGTGTCCATGGGGCGAGCCGTTCCAGAGGATGTTGAAGCCGCGGACGATGTTGTTGATCAGGTCGAACAGCGGGATCTGCTCCTGACGCAACATGGTCACGAGCCGTTTCATGAACGCCGTCGAATCGAGGTCCGGGTCCAGCATGGAGCTGAGGACCATGTGGTGGAGGTCCTTCGCCTCCAAGTAGGAGTAGTTCCCCTTATCGATGAGGTCGTCCAGGATGCCAATCACGCATTCCCGGAAGATCTTCGCAGTCATCGAACGATGCAGGTTCTCCGTCGTCATGTGAGGGCTGTACTGCTCCGACATCATCGTCGCCCCCGCCGCGAAACGCAACGTCTGCAGGTAGTTCCACACCTCACCCTGGTCTTCCCAGAACGCGCCGGCGGGGATGTTCGGCGGCCGCAAGGGTACGCCGTCCGGAGTCGCGAGGTCCCGGAGTTGCTTCAGGCTCATGTGGACGTTCGTGATGTGGTCCCTCAAAGCGGCCTTGTCGAACCCGAAGTCGTGGAAGTCGAAAAGGCCCTCCGCGTACCCGCCGAGGCGGAGCACGGTCCGCGACAGGAGATCGAGGTCTTCCCGATTGATGCCGAGAGGGTTCACTGGTTGAAGAGGCACTGCGACCGCTTGATGCGTTCTCCCGCGGGCATATGAAAGGGGCCATGTTGGTTCGCCTCCATGATTCTTGATTCTGAGAGCAGCAATCGCCTGGCCGTGGAATCGTCTCAGATAACAGCCAGAGACCGCTTAAATAGCCGCGAGGGAGGGTTATGGCAAGTCCGCGGCGAGGGAGAAACTTTGACCGACATTTCCATGGTCACATTCTTGAGCGCCGCGAGCGCACTCTTCCTCTCATCCCTCATCATCGTGGCGATTTACCGCCAGAAGACGCATCAGGTGTTCCAGAAACACATCCTGCTCGTTGCCGTGTACCTGCTCGTCTGCGCGATCATCTCGAATGTCGTGATCAGCGTGTACGTGACGACGCAAGGGCAGGCCGCCCTCCAGGATGGCGTGATCCTATCCAAGCGTGTCCAAGCGACGTTCGACTACCTCTTCGGCATCGCGATCGGGGCTTTCATCTTCGTCGCCACGACCACCTCCATCAACTCCCGCCGCGACTTCGTCCAGTACATGAAGACCGAGTTTCCGAACTCGTACGTGTTCTATCTCTTCCTGATGATCATCACGATCGTCACGATCCTCTTCTCGAAGGTGACGTTCGACCCATCGAACCCGGCCCAAATCCGGTTCGAGGACTACTTCCTTTTCGTCAATGGGATTGCGGTCGCGACCCTGATCCTCTATGCGCCGTACCGCTTCATCACCTACCTTCGGCAGACGAAGCCGGGGCAGGAGGTTCGCCGGGACACCTACTTGATCATCCTTGGGATCAGCGGCTTCGCGCTCTGCGAGCTGCTCTTCGAGATCGTCCTGCCCTACGTCGGGATCGCGACATGGCGTGCGCCCGGTTTCATCCTGGAAATGGCCCTCGTCGGACTCATCGCGTTCGGCGTGCGGGGGGAATCGTTCCTCCAGGAGTTGATCGTCCCGGAGGCGGAGGCCCATCTGCTCACGAAGCCGACCTATGCGCTGGACCGCGGGGTCACCTACGTGGTCCTGGAACGGGACGCAGGCCAGGCCTTCGAGATCTTCAAGGACCTGGTCACCCACGGAGCTCAGGGGCTGTGCATCACGCGCCGCGCCCCGAAGGCGGTGATGGCAGAATACGGCCTCGAACGGACGCCCGTCCTGTGGCTGAGTCGGGTCGCCGCTGAGAAGAACGTGATCCGGCCGAGTCCTCCGGAAAACGTCGCCATGGCGATCGAACACTTCATCGAGGCGAGCGAGCGTCCGACCGTCCTCCTGGACGGCTTCGAGTACCTCGTGAGCCACAACGACTTTGGCTCGGTCCTCGCCCTCCTCCATGACCTCAACGAAAGCGTCGCGATCCATGAGTCGATCCTCCTTGTGCCCTTCGACCCCAGTGCGTTCAACGAACGGGAGATCGCCCTGATCCGCCGCGAAGTCCGCCTGATCGGGCCGATGGCGGAAGAGTTTGGCCAAGTGACGAAGATCTCCCCGTGAAGTCACCGCGCCTAGACAGGGAAACTCTGGAAGATGGAGGGTCGAGAGCCTTGTTGCGTTTCTCTGAGTGCCGTCGAGCTGGGATGCTTCCAGCTTCCCAACAAACTCCGTGGGTACACCGACAAGAAGCCCTGATACGATGCGAGACCATATCTCTCACCCCACATGGAGGACAAGACTGAATTCCCGCGTCGGTCAGCCTCGGGAGAAACGAGCGTCTCAAAGAAGCCTGCGAGCGCGAGCGACGACATGCTCGCATTGTCGGTCGTGGCGGCGCTCGTCCTCCTCATCCTCCTCGTGACTTTTCTGCCCCGGCCAGCATTCCAAATCGATCGGGTCGAATATGGTACAACCGCCTGCGATCCGGCGTCTCACAGTTACCAGGTCACAGCCTCGATGACGATTCGGAATGTGGGAGGCGTTGGAGGCGTCGCAAGCGTCCACCTCCTCGTTGACGGCCACATTGCAGCGACCGGGAACTACGAGATCCCGGCCCACGAAAGCATCGTGCGTGGTCTCAACGGGATCGTAGCGGACTGCCAATGGCATCGATTCTCGGTGGAGCTATTCGTTCCACCGTCAGATGGATGAACCCGAGCCGTCGCGACCTTCGCCTGGACCGAGTTCATAAAGTAGAGGGCAATCGTGCGAGTCCAGCCGATTCGTTTCGATGTAACAAAAGACTCTTATCCCGCGTCATGCCTGATCGAAACCGTGGACGACCCAGAGCTCGCGGAGATCCGCGCGCGGAAGCTGCAGCAGCTTTTCACGTCCGCGTCCACGCCACGGCCGTCTGCGGCCGAATGGTCGGGGCCCGTCACGCTCACGGACTTGACATTCGACGCTGAGGTCCGGAGGCCAGGCGCCATCCTCGTCGACTTCTGGGCGGAGTGGTGTGGTCCCTGCCACCTCGTAGCCCCGGTTCTCGAGGAAATCGCGAAGGTCCGCGTCGGACGGATGCGACTCGGGAAGCTGAACATTGACGAGAATCCGCGAACTCCGGCCCGCTTCCAGATCAAATCAATCCCGACGATGCTCCTGTTCCGGGACGGGAAACTCGTGGACGGAATCGTCGGCGCGATGCCCAAAGCTGACATCGAAGCGGTCCTGAACCGTTGGACCTAGAAATCCCTTCGGCGAACGGAAGCCATCTCACTTCGCGAGCGGACCGGTCGGCCTCGGCTTCGTTTCCTTCAGGCGGGGCCTTAGCTTCTTCACAATCTCCCGGAACGCTTGAGCCGCAGCGGAGTCCGGATGCTCGAGGACGAACGGCTTGCCCGCGTCCCCTCCGATCACGATTCGCGGGTCCAGAGGGATTCGTCCGAGAAACGGAAGCCCGAGTTCCTCCGCGGCCGCCTCGCCCCCGCCCACCTTGAAGATCGCTGTCTCTTTGCCGCAATGGGGGCACACGAAGCCGCTCATGTTCTCGATCACGCCGAGGATATCCATCTTGACCGCGCGAGCGAAGGCGATTGACTTCCGAACATCGAGGAGGGAAACTTCCTGCGGGGTCGTCACGACGACCGCCACGTCGGAGAGCATCTGTTTGAGTGCTTTGATCTTCAGCGGTCCCCGCCAGACCACCGCCGTGTCGCGGTCGATCATTTGGGCCATCGAGATCACGCGCACGCCGGCGGGGCCTGTCGTCGGCTCGAGGCCCGTATCCGTCGCCTTCACCTGCGCGTCCTCGACACCCATGAGCTTCGCGATGTCCGGTCCGGTCACATCCGCGTCGACGAGTCCGGTTGGGCCGCTTTCGGCTAGGACGCAAGCGAGGTTCGCGGCCACAGAGGACTTCCCGACGCCGCCCTTTCCTGACATCACGACGATCTTGTGTTTAATGCGGGACATGCGCTGCGCCATCTTCATGCGCTCTCGCATCGCCGCCATGATGTGGGGCGGGATCTGCGCCGTCTCGAGTTCCTCAGCCATGATGTGCCTCAGATGACGCTGTCACAAGGCTAGCAGTATAAAATGTTACGGAATTATGTGGTCGACGCCTTCGTCATGATCGCAGCGAGCCGCTTCAACTCGGCGATGAAGTCTTCTGGGGTCGGGCTCGCCGGGAGCTTCGCGTAGAACTCGGCGAGGGCATCCACCCCCTGGAAGCCGGCCTCGCGGTCGAACGCGCGTGCGCGGTCCCACAGCTTGTCCTCGGCTGAAATCAGGCCATGACGGACCAAACTCCCGATCGCGAACCCGTTGCTCGCGGCAAGTCCGAGGTTCTGCCATCGGTTCTTGCTTCGCATGGTCGCGTTGTTCTCGACCCAGGCTGCGAAGAAGTCGTAGGCACGGCGGCCGTCTGCGCCCGCGAACACGGGGAACGCGAGGTCGTCAGCATAGACGTCTTGGACGTGATTGAACGCCTGGCCGAACGCCGCCTCGGCCGCGCGAGGAATCCGGACCTCTTTCGCGATCAATCGATACACGTCCGGGCTGTGGGACGGATGCCCCGCTTCCGTCCGAAGCATGTGCCCGACCTCGTGAGCGATCAGACCGTCGACCAAACCCGACTCGACGGCTCGCGCGGAGACGTACAGGGTGTGCCGATCCTTCAGGGATTTGGACGCGCCCATGATCGGGATGGCGACGATCTCGCCGGAGACCGGCCGTTGCAAGGTGTGGCCCAACTCGGCGTACCGCGTCTCGACGGCCTCGAACGCGGCTTTCACCTTTCGCGTACCACCTCGACCGGCCCGGTCTACAATGGCGACGAGCACGCAGGACGGACACGAGCGAGGCAGAAAAACGTTTGCGCGTGTGCGATGAACGCAAGAGATGCGACCGAACCTGTCCCGTCCTAGGGATCGGAGAAGGCCAAATCGACCACGGGCCGTCTGGAAAGAGGGCCGTGGACGAGCTCCTTTAGCGAACACGGAGCAAAGCTTTAAGCGAGATTTCTCTCCTCATCCGGCAATCCGATTTCTGGTGTCGAGATGGTGGCCACCAAGAAGCGCGCGGAACGGAAGCCCGTCAAAGCGCCAACGGCAAAGGAAGTGGAAGAGAACCTAAAGCGAGCGAACTTGCCGAAGGAGCAGTCCGCGAAGTACCATCCGTACTACCAAGGGAAGATCGAAGTGGTCCCGCGGGTCCCCGTCCGGAGCTTCAACGATTTCGCCATCTGGTACACGCCCGGCGTGGCTCAGCCGTGCCTCGACATCAAGGCGGACCCGCAATTGGTCTGGAGCCTGACGAACAAATGGAACCAGGTTGCCGTCGTGACGGACGGCACGCGGGTCCTCGGCCTCGGGGACATCGGCCCAGAGGCCGGCCTCCCGGTCATGGAGGGCAAGGCCCTCTTGTTCAAATATCTGGGAGGGGTCGACGCGTTCCCCATCCCGCTGGCCACGAAGGACCCGGAGAAGATCATCGAGACGGTCAAGCTCATCACGCCCTCGTTCGGCGGCGTGAACCTGGAGGACATCGCCCAGCCGAAGTGTTTCGGCATCCTCGACCGCCTGCGGAAGGAATGCGACATCGCGGTGTGGCATGACGACCAGCAGGGGACCGCGACGATCAACGTTGCGGGCGTGATCAACGCCTTGAAGGTGGTCGGCAAGAAACTGCCCGACGTCCAGATCACTTTGATCGGCGCCGGGGCGTCGAACATTCGGACCGCGAAACTGTTGATCGAAGCGGGCTCTCAACCGGCGCACCTGATCCTGGTCGACTCGAAGGGCATCGTCGGCCGACATCGGAAGGACGTCGAGGCTGCCCAGACCGAGTTCGCGGAGAAGTGGGAACTCGCCCAGATGACGAACGGGGAAGGGCGAGTCGGCGGAATCCCGGAGGCCATGGACGGTGTCGACGTCGTCATTGCGGCTTCGAGACCCGGGCCCGGCGTCATCCAAAAGGATTGGGTCGCCTCCATGGCGGACGACGCGATCCTGTTCGTGATCGCGAATCCGGTCCCGGAAATTTGGCCCTGGGAAGCCGCGGAGGCCGGCGCGCGCGTGATCGCGACGGGGCGCTCGGACTTCCCGAACCAGGTGAACAACTCCCTCGGTTTCCCGGGAATCTTCCGAGGCACGCTCGACGTGCGGGCGCGGACCATCACGGATGAGATGTGCATCGCGGCCGCCCGAGAGCTCGCCCTTGTCGCGGAGGAGAAGGGCCTCGACGAGGAACACATCGTGCCGACGATGGAGGAGATCGACGTCTTTGCCCGGGAGGCTGCGGCGGTCGGGATGAAGGCGGTTGAGCAAGGAATCGCCCGCGTCCGCAAGACTCGGAACGAGCTGTACGAAAACGCGATCGCCCTCATCCGGCGGGCTCGAGAGCAGACGCAGCTCCTAATGCAGGACGGGTTCATCAAGCCGCCTCCTCCGTGAATTGGGGCCGCGGCCGAAGGGACCCTTCGTTGGGTTTATCGCCTGCGGATGACATGGACGGCCGTGGCCTCCGTGGTGGACGTGAAACGGCGTCACGAATCGCGCCTCATGAAGATGCGCGGCGTCGTGGGCGTCGGGATCGGTCAGAAGGACGGCAAGGAGTGTATCTGCATCTACGTCGAGGAGGACAATCCGAAGATCCGGAGCGTCCTGCCAGAATCCCTTGATGAGGTCCCGGTCGAAGTGGTCGTCACGGGGAACTTCAAGGCACTCTGAGGAGCGCCGACAAACGTCGAAATCCTGAGCGGCCACCAATCCTGGCGGTCAGGTCCGGGACACGCTTGACCATTTTGCGAGCGTGGCCTGCGGGGCCACATGGTCCTGTAAGTTCGAGAGGCGCACCCCGATCAGGCGGACTTTCCGTCCCGGGACCAGGACCTCCCGAAGCAACATCTGGCTCAGGACCAAGATCGGCTCGAGATCCGTGGTGTGAATCTTCAGGCTCCGGGATCGCGTGTGGATTTCGAAATTCGAATACTTGGCCTTGAGCGTCACCGTGCGAAACGCGTACTTCTCCTGCCGCAGCTGTTCGTGAAGAGACTTCACCAGCGCCTCGAGTTCCGGCCAGACCGACTCGTAGCCCGCGAGGTCGTGCTCGAACGTCGTCTCCGTGCTGATCGACTCCGGTGGACCGCTCGGTTCCACGACCTCTCCTGTGTCGCGGCCCATCGCGACATCGTGGACGTACTCACCGAACGCGCCGAACAGCTCTACGAGATCCTGACGATTGTATTGCTGAACGTCGCCGATCGTCTCCAGGTCGATCTCCTTGAACCGATCGGCGGTCTTGGGACCGACGCCCAGGATCTTCCGGACGGAGAACGGAGTGAGGAATTCCACGATGTGGTCCGGAAGGACGACGGTGAGCCCATCGGGCTTTTCGAAATCGGAGGCGATCTTCGCGGCTGCCTTCGTCGGGGCGATGCCGACGGAGCAGGTGAGTCGCTGCTCCTTCCGCACCGCGGCCTTGACCTCCAGGGCGAGTTCCCGAGCCCGGTTGTAGTCGCCGCCACAGCGGGTCGTCACATCAAGGTAGCCCTCCTCAATCCCGGTGGGCTGGAGGTGGTCGGCGAACCCCCGCAGGAGTTCCATGATCTCGCTGCTCACGCGGCCATAGAGTTCGAAGTGCGGGGGGACGAAGACGGCGTCGGGGCATAGGCGGACCGCTTGGACGCACGACATCGCCGACCGCACGCCGAATTTTCTCGCTTCGTAGCTCGCGGTGAGGACGACGCCTCGAGGATGCTTGTGCGGATCGGCCCCGACGACGACCGGCTTCCCCTTGAGCTCCGGATTCTCGCGGATCTCCACCGCAGCGTAGAAGGCGTCCATGTCCACATGGAGCAAGACGCGCCGATCATGTCGGACGGGAGCCGCCATGCGCCCTCTCCATGAGACCGCGAGGTTAAAACCCCTCGCGCCAGGGTGATGCGAATGAGTGACGGTTCGGATTCGACTCATCCCGCGCGCTGTCGCAGAACGCGAGCGACGTCCATGCGGGCAATGCGCCAAGAGACGAGAACAGAGGCAATGAATAGGGCTCCCGTAGCCGCTGCGATAAAGAGAACCGTGTCCAGGGGCACGATGAAAGGGAACGGGGCGAGGGGTTCGAACGCTTCGCCTCCCGGCCCCGCGGGGACAATGGTCGCGCCCACGTACGCGACGAGAAGCCCGGCGACGACTCCCACGGAAATGCCGATGACGACGATGGACATCGACTCACCGAGCAGAATGGTCGCTGTCTGCCAGCCGCTCGCGCCGCGGGCGGTTATTCCGGCGAACTCGACGAGTCGCTCCAGGCTCGCTGCGATCGTGACAAGCACGAGGCCGGTGACCAAGACTCCGATGAGAAAAAAGCTCTGGAGGCGGAGGAATCCAAGGAACGACCGGCCCACCGGGCTCGTGTTGGCCCCTCCCCGTTCCTCTTCGTAAGCCCTCACGTCCAAAGCGCCGCGATCGAGGATCGCGCGCTTCGTGGCCTGCCAGTCCGCCCGGTCCTCGAGGTCCACGAGGAGACGGGTCTCTCCCGGGGACCGGTTCGAGATTCCCTGGAAGACGGAGCGGAACGTTTCGAGGCTGCCATACACCTGCCATTGCTGTTCCCATGGCAATCGATCTCGGGCCGTCACGCCGGGTAACCCGCGCACCACGCCGCCGATCGTCACATTCAAGTTCCTCGTCTCCTCCGACTGGGAGGTCTGGTTGAGGACGGTATAGTTCAACGTCACCCGGTCGCCCACGTCGTGGCCGGAGTCCCGCAAGTAGTGTTCCGTGGCCAGGACGGAGCCGACCGTGGAAAGAACCTCGCGGGTTCCTGCGCCAATCCCGTCGACGAAGTACCAAGGGTCCGGATTCGCGACCGAAAAATAATCGGAGTCCAGCGCGAACGCATCCAGGCACAGTGGGATGCCGAGCCCCGATCCACAAGGATTCGGATATTCAACGGGCACCCGTTTGACCGCCGCCACCCCGACCACTCCCGGCACAGACGAAACCGCATCGGCAAAGCTCAGGTTCCCGGAGGGCGGGATGACCGAAAGGTCGGCGCCGATATCGGCACGCACCTTGCGGTCTTCCCATGCTACCGATCCGTCGTGCATGGAAAGGCTCATCATGCCGAACGCGAGGCCCAGGGCCAAGATGACGGCGATGCTCGCCGCCCTTCGGGGATTTCGTGCCAGGTTCCGGGCCACGATTTTGGCAAGGGCCTTGGTGAAGGGGGCGGTGGCGGTGCTCACCCATTCGTAGACTCGGGGTGATGCGCGGGTCGCGAGCCGGATTAGCCCGACAGCGATGAGGAACGGCGCAATGGGTAGAAGCACGAAAGCGACAGGGCCCCCGAAAAAGGACACGACACCCACACCCGCACCGTGCGCGAGAAACAGCCCGAAAGCCCCGACGCCGACCGCCAGGAAGAAGATATCAAGAGTGGGCCGGTAGTTGAGCCTCGTTTCGCTAGCGATATAGAATCTGAGGGTTTCCACTGCGGCTATCCCCGCCGTCCTCTTCGCGGACCGATAGCTGATGATGAACATGAAGAGCGTCCCGAAGAGGAGAGTCAGAATAATCGTAATCGGTGCCACAACAATCTCGGTCGGAGCGGGAGTGGACGCGAAGAAACCGGAAACGGATCCGACGAGCACCCGACTAATGCCCAATCCGGCGATGAGCCCAACCCCCGCCGCGAGACTCCCCGTGATCAGGCTCTCGAGGATGAGCAGCTCGAGGATCTGACGCGAATTCGCACCGCGGGCTTTCAGGATGGAAAGATGCCGACGCCGCTCCGAATGCGCGAGATCGACGCCGATGGCCCCGACGTAGAGACCGAGGAAAATGATTGGCATGGACAGCGCGAAAAACAATTGTCGCGCTAGTCCGCTGAACGTCTCGACGTATCCGAGAATAGATGAAACCATGTCGCCGACGGACCCGTTATACGAATGCGCCACGGTTGCGAGTCCGCGCTGCAAGCGCGCAAGGTTCCGGCGAGACCCCTCGATATCGTACGCGTTCAGTAGCGCGCCGCGGTCGATGAGGACGTCCACGCTCGTGCGGGGCGTCACTCGGCTGGTGAGCACGCTGTCCAGCCAATCGGCGTCGTCCAGGTGAATCAGGAGGAAGGAGGAAAAGGAGGGTCCATTGATCAGAGAGACCCCGTTCGTGGGGGCATCCAACAGACCTTGAACGGTCAGGTTCACGAAACGCGTCTCGGTGACGCGAGAGGTCACGTTAAAGGTCGACGCACGCAACTCGATGGTGTCCCCGATCCCCACCACAAACCTTGCTGCCAAATCCCCGATTGGGATCGACCGCGTAGGGCAGCCCTCCGGTGAGATTGCCCGTCGAAAACTCGGAGCCCGCTGCGATTTGTCGGTATGGAGCGACGAAGGTGACCCCGGGAACCGCGCTGAGATTGTCCGCAAGCTGGCGGGCCTGCGCAGTCTGAGCGAAGATCGTGAAGTCTCGATCCAGTCGCGACAGGTAGCTTCCCATCGCGATGGAAACGGAGGAATCGATTGCAAGGGACGTACCGGCCAAGAAGGAGACCGCAATGGCGACGCCGACCACGGCCGAGATCGTCCTCCGTCGGCCCCGAAAGACCTCGGCAAGCGCATATCGAAGGAGGGTCAGAGGAGCTCCCTCCAATTTTTTAGAAAGGTCGGATCGGGGATAAAACTTCATTGGTCGTTCCGCGCCGTCGTGTCGCGGACGTCTAGAAACCGAAGAACCCTCGAGCCGCGTCGTTCAGGAAGCCGAGGAAGAACGCCGCGAGGACCGCCGTGAGCATGACGATCGCGAGCGCGATGAACACGGCCCCCTCGATCGCGCGAGGCACCTCCACCTTCCGCGCCTCGCCCTCCGGATCGAGGATGTACATGTACCAAACGACCCGGGCGTAGTAGTACAGGGAGAGCGCGCTGTTCAGGACGCCGGACACGGCGAGCGCGAGGAACCATCCGTTGAAGGACGCGGCATTGACCGCGCTGGAGAAGAGCACGAACTTCGAGAAGAAGCCGCCGAGGGGCGGGATCCCCGCGAGGCTGAAGAGGAACACGGTCATCGCGAACGCGAGGAACGGCATCCGCCGGCTCAGGCCCTTGTAGGCCTCCATGTCGTCCGGGAGGCCGCGAGCCTCCGTGCCCGCGACGACGAGGAAGGCACCCGCTTTCATCGCGGCGTAGACGAACACGTGGAGCATCCCGCCGACCAGCCCCGCCACGGCGATCCGCGAGGCGTTGTCGCCGGGCGACGTAGAATGGAGGGCGACCGCTCCGACCGGGATGGCGATCAGAATGTATCCGGCCTGGGCGATGCTCGAATAGGCGAGCATCCGCTTCACGGACCGTTGAGGGATGGCGACGATGTTCCCGACCGTCTGCGTCGCGATCGCGAGGACCGCGAGGGCGGCGATCCAGTCGATCTGGACGTTCAACAGGCCGATCAGAAAGACGCGGAACAAGGCGACGATCCCGACGTTCTTCGAGGCCGCGGTCAGGAGGACGCTGATCGTCGTCGGCGAGCCCTGATACACATCCGGCGCCCACATGTGGAACGGCACGACGGCGACTTTGAATCCGAAGCCGGCGATCAGGAAGACCAGGGCGACGATCAGCGGCGGTTCGATCTCCGGAAGGCCAGCGAGCGTCAAACCGTTCCGAAGGAGCAAGAGGTCGGTGGTCGTCTTCCCGATCGAGGTCGTGCCTGTGATCCCGTAGATCAACGAGATGCCGAAGAGGATGATCCCGGAGCTGACGGCCCCGATGATGAAGAACTTCACCGCCGCCTCGGTCGCCTGCTTGTCGCGCTTCCGAAAGGCAACGAGGGCGAACGTGCTCAGGCTCGACGTCTCGAAGGCGAGGAACAGGACGAAGAGGTCCGTCGCCGCGGCGGTGAACATCATCCCGACGACGGCGAGGAGCATGAACGCGTAGTACTCCCCCTGGTGCGGCTCCTCCGGACGGATGAATCCGCGGGAGGCCATGATCACCAGGAACGCGACGAACTCGAACATGACCTGGAAAAAGAGAGCGAACG
>VBMC01000005.1 GCA_005879015.1 Methanobacteriota archaeon | reverse complement strand
GGACATTCAACAATCGTTGGGTCGGACGGACGAGGCGCTCGCGAACGATGACGCCGCGATCCGCGCTGCGACGGAGGGCCGGGACCTCGCCTACCGCCACAAGGGACGTCTCCTCCTGGACCTCGGTCGGCCGAAGGAGGCCGTCGCAGCCTTCGACGCGGCCCTCGGCCTCCATCCGACGGACGCCGAGGCATGGTTCGATGCGGCGCGTGCCTGGCAGGCCCTGGGTCAGGAAGGTCGGGCGCGGAAGCTGCTCGACGAAGCGCTCCGGTTGGACCCGGGCCACGCGCAGGCCCGTCGATTGCGATCCGAAGGGGCCACCGCCGACTGATTTTCATGCGACTCAGAAAATAAATATCGGGGTCGTCGACCAAGGGTTATCTCCCTCGCCCGCATGCCAAAAACCGTATGGGCATGAAGATCCGCCGCCGCGCACGGCTGCGGCGCAAAGAGGTGGCGGACCTGGTCGGCCGCCTCTCGGACGAGTTCGGCATGACGATCCCCATCGACGACGTCCCGATCGACGAGGCGGAGGCGGGGCCGCAGCGTCTCGTGCTCCGCGGGGAGGAGCCGATCGCCCTCGTCGTCGGCGACGGGATCGCACCCACGGTCCGAGGCCTCCTTGCGTTCCCCGCGACGAAGCGCGCCGTGACCGTCGACATGGGAGCGGTCCGGTTCATCTACAACGGCGCGGACGTGATGGCCCCCGGGATCACGGAGGCGGATCCGGCGATCCGCGAGCGAGATATCGTCTGGGTCCGGGACGAAAAGAATCGCCAACCCCTCGCGGTGGGTCGAGCGATCATGGACGGTCCGACGATGGCCCGCGAGGAGAAGGGCAAGGCGATCGAGACGCTCCACCATGTCGGCGACGAGATCTGGCGGCTCGCCGAGGAGGAGACCTGACGTGTCCCGTCTCCGCGCGGTCCTATTCGACGTCGACGGCACCCTCCTCGACACCCGCGAGGCGTGGGTGCGGGCGTTCGACGCGGGTCTCGCGGCGATCCGCCGTCCGTCGATGACCGGCTCCGAGGCCGCCCAATGGATCGGCACGCCGATCGAGACGATCTACAAGGAGCGATGCGGTCTCGTGGGGGACGACCTCGTGAAGGCCGTCCGGGTGTTCCAGCAGGTCGAGGCGGAGTCCGTCCACGAAGGGATGCGCTCGTATCCGGGAATCCCAGAGGCGCTCGCGGCCCTACGAGCCTGGAAGCTCGCCGCGGTCACGAACAAGCGGCACGACACGACCGTCGAGGCCCTCCGTGTCACGTCGTTGTTGCCGTTCTTCGCCCTCATCCTCGGCGGCGACTCCGTTCCGCGCAAGAAGCCCTTTCCCGATCCGATTCTGCAGGCCGCGAAGGGACTCGGCGTCACCCCATCAGAATGCGTGGTCGTCGGAGACACGGAGAACGATGTGCGTGCCGCCAAGGAGGCCGGCGCCCCGTCGATCGGCGTCACATGGGGCTACGGCACCCGGACGAACCTGGAGGCCGCGGGCGTCGACCATCTGATCGAGACGCCGGAGGCACTGCCGCCCTTGCTCCGGGCTCTCGCGGCGGGGCGGCCCCTGTGACTACTTCCACGTCACAACGGAGAGGGCCAGCAGGCCGGCGGCCTGGGCCCACGTGTACGTGATGACGTAGGGCTCGAGGCCCGCGGTGTATACCGGCATCATCGTGGCGAACGACCACAGCGTGACGGCGTTCCCCGCGAGCAGGAGGACCGCGAACGTCAAGAGACCCGCCGTGAACATCGTCGGCACCTTCCGAGCGTTCCGGGCGTAGACAGATGCGAGGAGGGCGGTCAACACGATGTTCAGGACGGCCCCGGCGACTGCGCCCCACATCAGGAGTCCCATGGTCACCTCCACGACCCGGCCCGGCGGGTAAATCTTTTTCTACGAATTCCGCCCCAATTCATCGTCCCTCCCGGAGGATCCGATCGAGGAGGCCAAGGTTTCGCTCCATTGTCGCACTGAGGAAGTACGCGGCGCCATAGGCATCCTCGGTCGGCGTTGTGATCAGGCCATGTTGCCGGAGGAGTTTGAGATGATGCAGGACCGTCCGATAGTTCAAGGAGAGGGCCTCCGCGAGCTGATTCGCGTTGCGGGGCCGATCTCGGAGGGCCGCCAGAATCCGCGCCCGATTCGGGCCTCCCCGAGTTCCCGCGAGAAGGAACCAGATGAGCCGCTCCATTCGATGTGGGCATCGTCGCCTCGCGGTATATTTTGCCGCACAGTTTGCACGGAATTCGCGGCGAATTCGTGCCAATCATGTTGTCCGTCCGATCGATGCGCCCCTGGGAGTGGGCGAGATGTTGCAGACGAAGGGAATCGTGGGAATCGCAGTCGCGGTGGTACTTGGGCTCCTGTTGGTCGCCCCGCTTACGATGGCCAAGGGAACTCGCATCGAGTTGCAGGCGGGGCCGTTCGCCCCCGGCGCGAGCGGGGAGATTACCTTCCTCATGGAAGGTGGCGTCCTATCGGGCGAGCTGAAGGCCCGCGCGTTGCCCGCACAAGGCGTCCACGCATTTTACGTCCTTTGGTTCGTGAGGACCGACCTGGGCGACAAGGCCTTCCTAGGTCCCGTCGTCAGCGAAAATTCGATCCTCTTCCTGACCGATGGTAAGGGGCAGTTGGAATTCCGAGCGGAGGCGTTCACGGATGGACCCCACGCCGGGTCCTCGGTTTCCCTCGGTGCGGCGGGGAACAACCTGTTCGTCCTCATTGCGGAGAACCAGATCGACACGGTCATGCCGTTCCCGGTCTCGCCACCCCCCAGTTCGTTCGCTCTGATGGCGACGTTCTAGGACGTCCACGGGTCAGCAAGTACCGATGGTCGGACCTCACGCCCAGTACGGCTGCTTGAGATACTTGTATACGGACATGATCGCGGTCACGGCCTCGCCGCAGCCCGTCACGATCCGCTTGTCCTTCCCCGGATACGAGACGATGTCGCCGCACGCGTAGATGCCGCGGACGGAGGTGGACATGTCGGCCTTCACTTTGATCAACCGTTCCCCCTCAAGCTCGATCCCCCACTTCGGGAGGGGCGTGATCTTCGGCTGGAAGCCGATGTTCACGATCACCGCGTCGACGTCGAAGACCTGTTTCTTCAACGTCCGGTTGTCGTACACGACCGCGCGCTCGACGTGGCCGTCCCCTTCGATGCTCGTGACCTCGGCGTCGAAGCGGACCTCGATCGGGCTCTTCAGGACCGCCTCCACGTTCTTCTCCATGGCCCGGAACTCCCCGCGGCGGTGCACGAGGATCACCTTCTTCGCGGCCGCGAAGATCTCGAGGGCGATCTCGAGGGCGCTGTCCCCACCGCCGACGACGATCACCCGTTTGTCCTTGAACTCATGGCGGTCCCGGACGCGGTACTCGACGCCCCTGCCTTCCAGTTCCGTTTCGCCGGGCACATCGAGCCGCTTCGGCTCGAACAGGCCCATCCCCATCGCGAGCAGGATCGTCCGCGTCTCGAAGGCGTTCCCTTCGCGGGTGCGGACGCGGAAGCCCGACGGCTGACGTTCGATGTCGACGACCTCCTCGGACCGCAGCTCGGCCCCGCTCTCGCGGGAATGGAGGACGAACAGCTGCGCGAGCTCCCCACCCTCGATCGCGATGTAGCTCGGGTAGTCGTAGACCGACTTCGTCGGATAGAGCCATTCGAGCTGTCCCCCGATCGCCTGCGCCTCCAAGATGAGGGTGGAGAGCTTCCGGGTGCGGGCGTACACCCCGGCCGTGAGCCCGGCGGGCCCGCCTCCGATGATGATCAAATCGTAGACCATGGGCGGGAGCGACAAAGTCACCCTCTTTTTAAACATTCTCACATGGGGACCGTCCGTGGCACGGAAGCCCATGGCTTTTTTATGATGATACGAATAGTAATGCGGGGTCCGGCGGATCTTCGGACGAACACCGCGATACCTTTAAATTCGTGGTGTTGGCTACAGGCCTCCGCAGAAGGGATGTGGCATGGCCTTCATCAAAAAACCTTTTCGTCGACTGCACGAGGGCGGCGCCTCGGAAGCGGATACGTACATCGACTTGGCCGAGCTGAACTTCGAGAACGAGGGTGGGTCTCTCGGTGAGCCCGCGGAACACCTGGTCAAGGTCGCGGAGGTCTATCGGTACGAGGACATCGCGGACCTCACGACGCACGTGTACAACGGGAACATCCTGCTGGTCGACTACACGAGCCTCGCGAGCGACGACCTCGCGCTGAAGCGGATCACGGCGGAACTGAAGAGCGCGGTGCGGGACAGCGGCGGCGACGTGGCCGTCGTCGGCAAGAACCTCCTCTGTGCGACGCCCGCGGGGATCAAGATCGACCGGGCCAAGATCAAGGGCGCGTTCTGATTCGTTACGCCTCGGCTCAGCGTCCCCAGCGCGACGGCTTCGGGACTTCGTAGGGTCGTGCGGCGAAGCCTTTGTCGTACGTGAGGACGAAGTAGTCCCGCGAATGGTTTGTGTGGCGCATCTTCGCGCAACGGAAGAGCAGTTGGACCTTCCCCTCGCCCGCGCCGCTGAACCGGAGTTCGAACACGCCGTCGGACAGGAACGACACGTCGTGCGAGATCCCGCCGCCGGAGGGTTCCACGTTCGCGATCACGTACGTGGTGATGCCCATCCCACGGAGGAAGTGGAAGAAGTGGAACAGATCGTTCCGCGCGTCCTCCAGATGGGCCATCGACGCGAGGACGTCCATCGTGTCGATCACGAGCAGGTCGATCTTCTCCCGCTGGTTCCGTCGGACGAGGAAGTCCTTCAGGACGCGGAGCCAATCCCGGATCTCCTCGACGCCCTCCCGTTCGATCCGGAGCTTCGCGATGTCCACGAGGAAGTCGTCCTCCTTCCCCAGGCCCAGATGTCGCATCGTCCGCAGGATCGAATCGCGGCTCTCTTCGACGGTCACGTAGACGCCGCGCCGTCCCGCGGCCCGATTCTTCAGGAGGATGTAGAGGGCCAGGGAGGTCTTCATCGAGCCGCCGGGCCCCGAGATCGCGAGGACGCTGCCCCTCGGGACGCCGCCTTCCAGGAACGGGTCGAGGCGCCCGACGAACGTCGGGAGGCGTTCATCGACGGGCGGGGGGCGGGCCGTCGCGGCCGCGAGTGCTGCCACCTGCTCCCTCAACCGCCGGACCTCATCCCGCAGCTCCCGGAGTTCCCCCTCGAACTCCTCCGGTGCCCTCGAGACCAGTCCGGGCTTCGAGGTCTGAACCCACTCGACGCCCACTCCGTCCGCCATTCCCGCGGCATATATGGAGACGCAGGGGGTTAACCTTTTTCCGGTGTCTCCCCCCGAAACCGCCTCTCCGGGTCTCGGCTCGCCGCGTGAGAATCAAAGGAAAATGGCGGCGCAGAACCCTTAAATATCCAGGGATGCCCATAGGCCTCGGCCGAGACCACCCATGGCCGTCAAGACGAAATCCGAGCGGGGTCCTGCCGGCACGCTCACCGTGGACGACCTGACGCGGGCGATCAAGAACTCGATCGACCGGACGGGCATGAAAGAGGAAGAGGCCCGGGCGATGGCCCAGCACGTCCTCAATTTCTTCGGCTATTCCGAGCGGATCATCGACAACGTCCTGGAGCCAGAGGACCGGGACGCCTTCTACATGCTCGAGGACTCCGGCATCCTGACGACGGAACGGGAAGAGACGACCCTCTACGACGGCCGAGAGTGGCGCATCCACTACTGGATGTTCCGGAAAGAGAGAATCATGGAACTCGTCGAGGCCCAGAAGGCGAAGGAAGAGGCCGAGAAGATGGGCTCCATCTACGACGACATCCCGGAAGACTCGTGGGCGACCGCGACGCGCCGCGAGAAGCCCGAGGCGCCGAAGTAGGCTCAGCCGAAGGCGACCTGGAGCACGCCGCCGTGGCGGCGCACGAGGTCGATGGCCAGGGAGTGCGGCACCGCCATCCGGCCGTCACGGAACCGGAAGGCCTGATCGAACTTCTCGACCGCCCGCAGGGCCTTCGCGCCAAGCTCGTCGGTCAGGATGGCGTCGTCCGAGTCCCCGCGGACCGTCAAGGTCAGGGGCAGGCGGAGGGCATCCGCTTCGTCCCGCGTCACGACGGAGGCGAACCGGGCCAGGGCCTGGGGGTCGAACGGATGGAGGTCCCCCTCCCGCGTGCGGCACGCCGGATCGGACTCTCCGAGCAGCCGGGTGAGGCTCTTCTTCTCGACCACGAGTCCGGAGTTCAGGCGCCCCAGCTCTAGGGAAATCCAGCGGTCGAAGGGGCCAGGGCCGTCCACGCCGGCCCATCGACACACGTCGATT
>VBMC01000004.1 GCA_005879015.1 Methanobacteriota archaeon | reverse complement strand
ACAATCTCGGGGAACTGTCCCGTGATATTCTCCAGGTGTCGGGAGAAGAGTTCGATCTTCTCCGTCCCGATGTGGGCCTGGACCCGCAGGCCGTCGTACTTGTATTCGAGGGCGCACTTCCCAAGCCGGGACAGGATCTCGTCGAGGGTCTCGAGCCGCTCCGCGAGCATGGCTCGGATGGGCCGGAAGAGCTTCAGGTGCACGGACTCGAGCCCCTTCAGCCCTTTCGACGCGAGGACCCGGGCCACTTCGCCGAGGTCGGACGACACGTTGTATGCGCGTTCCACGCGGTCGCGATCGGTCTTCGTGGCGAAGGTCGCGGGAGGCGGATCTTTCGTTCTTGGCTGCCCTCTCCTCCCTCCTGCGCGATCGAATCGAGGTTCGCGTAGACCTTGGCCACGGTCAAGGGCGTGGACTCGAGCGGCTTCAGCCGGCGGCTCGCGATGACCTGTTCCGCGACGAGTCCGAGGTCGCCCTTCTCCTTCCACAAATTCCCCACACGGGCCTCGTCGAGGCCCGTCGCGTGTGCGAGGACGCGGATCACCATTTTTTCCGCCAGTCCGAGCTCGACCCCCAAATAGTCCGGATGGATCCGGCCTTGGGTCAGGTACACGACCTTGTCCAGGTCCTCCGGAGGCGTGTCGCGCAGCAGGCCGACGAGTAGGCCCGTCATCTCCAGACGTTTCGTCGTCCCTTCGATCTGCTCGTAGACCTCGACGGCCCGCGCGAACTGCATTCCTGTTCGGAACCCGAGGACGACACTTAAGGGTTCGCGGAGGTTCGCGGGCGCCGTGCTAACGTAGGCGCTTTAGTGTGGCGTCGATGATCGAAACGCTCTGTCCCAAGTAGGCCGTAGGATCCATCGCGGTTTCGATCTCACCCTTCGACAACAGTTTGGAGATCCGCGCCTCCGCGAGGAGGGCCTCACGCAGGTGGATCCCCTTCGTCCGCGCGTTCTGCGCCGCGTCGCGCACGAGCTTGTGGGCCTCTTGCCGACCCAGTCCTTTCGCGACGAGGGCCATCATCACGGCCTCGGCCATGACCTGGCCTTGGGTCGCCTCGAGGTTCGCCTTCATCCGGTCCGGAAACACGCGGAGCGTGCGGAAGATTTCCGTCGTCTTCGCCATCATCTCGTCGATCAGGACGCATGCATGCGGGATGAGAATCCGCTCCGCCGCACTGTTCGTCAGATCGCGCTCGTGCCACAGCGGCACGTTCTCGAGGGCTGGGGTGACGAGCGACCGCACGATGCGGGCGAGAGAGCAGACGTTCTCCGAGGCGACCGGATTCTCCTTTTGGGCCATCGTCGAACTGCCGACTTGGCTCTTTCCCTCGAACGCCTCCGCCACCTCGGCGATTTCGGTCCGCTGCAGATTCCTCACCTCGGTGCAGAACTTTTCCAGGGACGCAGCGAGGTTCGCGAGGATTCCGATGAACTCCGCATGTCTATCCCGGCCGACGACCTGGGTCGCGGCCTCCTCGAAGCCGATCCCGAGCTCGGTCATCACGGACGTCTGAATCTCGAGGGCCTGGGGACCGAACGCGGCTCCCGTTCCGACGGCCCCAGACATCTTGCCGACGACGATTCGCGGCGTGGCCTGTCGCATCCGTTCTCGCTGCCGCGCCACCTCGGAGGCGAAGACCGCGACCTTGAGTCCGAACGTGATCGGTACGGCGGCCTGGCCGTGAGTGCGCCCCAGCATGATCGTCTTCTTGTGCTTCGTCGCCAGGTCCGCCAGTGCGTCGATGAGATCGTCGAGGTCCTCCTCGATGACGCGGATCGCGTCCCGGAGCTGGAGGGCGGTCGCACTGTCCTGGATGTCGTTGCTCGTCGCCCCCAGATTTCGTGATCTCCGCCGCGGCCTCCCGCGGGACGAGGCCGACCTTGGACTCCGCGCGGGCGAGGGCCGCTTCCACGTCCAGGAGCCGCTGGAGACGCGCCTCCTCCTCGAAGATCCGTTTCATCTGCGGTCGGCCGTATCGAAAGTCGATGGGACAGAGGAGAGACATGCCCCTCGACGACGGCAAGGTCCCCGGCTATTAAGGAGCTTTTGGCGTTGTCCGCGGCGCGGCGGCCTTCGTGTCCTTGGCCGGCGCCTTGTCCGATGGATTCGGCAACGTGATCGTGAAGGTGGACCCGCGTCCCGGCTCGGAGATGACCTGAATCGAGCCGTCATGGCCCTCGACGACCTGCTTGACGAAGACGAGTCCGAGGCCGAGTCCTTCCGATCTCGGTTTCGTCGTGACGAAGGGCTGGAACAGGCGGGCCCGCATCTCGGGGTCGATCCCCGACCCGGTGTCGAGGACGGCGATCGTGATGTGATCGTTCTCCGATTGCAGGCGGACCGTCACCGACCCGGAGCCGGTCGCCTGGAAGGCGTTCTTGAGGAGGTTCACGAGGGCCTGTTGCATCCGGAGCGGGTCCACGGGGGCGATGAGCGGGTCCTTCGGGAGCTCCTGGACCAGTCGGACGTCGGGCATGCGGAACGCCCCCGTCTGTTCGATCGCGGCCTCGACGACACCGCGCACGTCGACGGGGATGCGCGTCACGTCCTGCGAACGGGTGAGCGAGAGGAGTTCCGAGACAATGTTCGCCGCCGTCCGCCGTTGGGCATCGATCTTCACGAGTTTCTCGAGGACGGCCGGATCTTTCGCCTCGCGGGCGAGGTTCGCGGAGAGGAGGGAGATGTTCGTGAGCGGCGTGTTGATCTCGTGCGCGACGAACGCCGCGACCTGGCCCATGGAGGCCTGGCGCTCGCTCTCGAGCAACCGCCGCTGGGATTCTTTCTCCGGGGTCACGTCGCGAGCGATGACCTGCACGTAGGGATCGGTCCCTTCTTCGCGGATCACGCGCGAACGGACATGGATGAAGCGCCGATCGGAGCCGGCCGGCTCCAGGTGGATCTCGAAGGGTTCCACGATTGGCCGATCGTGGAGCAGGTCGCGCAGATATTGGCGGGCGCTCTCGAGTTCCCGCGGAGGCAGCAGTTCGCCGAGGTTGATCCCCCGGAGGGCCGCGGGATCTTTGACGCCGACCAGCGCGGCCCCCGCCGGATTTGCCTCGAGGATCGTGCCGCGTCGGTCGATCAGGAAGGTCGCATCCGCGGCGACCTCGAACAGCTGACGGAACCGGGCCTCCGATCGACGGACGAGCTGCTCCGTCCGCTTCCTCTCGGTGATGTCCCGTGCGATTGTCGAGCCTCCGATCAGGCGGCCCGCGCCGTCTCGGAGTGGGGACACGGCCAGGGAGACCACGATCTTGCGTCCGTCCTTCCGGAGCCGCACGGTTTCCAAGAGCTCGAGCTTCTCGCCGTTCCGGAGCCGTAGCCGTACATGCGTTCCGCGCCCGCGTTCCACGTCAGGATTTCTCCAGTGAGGGACTTCGCGAAGACCGCATCCTCGGAGCTCTGGACGATCGCGGCCAGCCGTGCGTGGGCCTCCCGCGCTCCGACGAACTCGGTGATGTCCACGAGCGTCGTGATGATCGTCGGCTGGTCCCGCAGGTCGAGGTACTCGATCGACATGAGCGCCCGGCGCACCTGGCCGGCCTTGGTGCGGACCTGGACCTCCGCGTCCCGGATCGATCCACGTTCCTTGAGCCGCTCTCCGAGCACCCGGCTTTCCTGTTGATCGACCCACATCTCAAGCTCGAGGGACGAACGCCCGACGACCTCGGCCCGTTCGAACCCGAATAACCGGAGGAACTGCAGGTTCGCTTCGACGAAGCGCCCGTCGTGGAGCGAGCTGATCGCCATCGGAACGGGACTCGCGTGGAAGGCCTTCTGGAACGCCTCGACCGAGGCGCGCCGCGAGGCCTCGACCTTGTCCCGTTCGAAGATCTGGCCGATCCGGCTCCCGATGTCCGCCAGGAGGTCCAGGAGAGGCTCGTCCGGTTCGCGGATCGCCTGGCTGAACAGGACCGCCACGGCTTCGACGCCGGACCGAGCGCGGATCGGGAACCCGACGGCGCTGCGAAGCCCGAACCGCTCTGAATACTCCACCCAACCGAGTTCCTCTTCCTCGCGAAGGTCGCGGATCCAGACGGGCGAGTCCCGCTGCCAGACGCGACCTACCAGGCCGACTCCCGGGCGGATCGCAAGTCCGGCACTCGCGAGCTCAATGCCGTGCACGTCGCGCAGACCGGGCGCATGCCACGTTCCGTCGAGCCGGAGCACGGAGGCCGCGGGATCGTAGAGCCAGACTTCCCCGAGGGCCCATTCCTCCGCTTGGCAGATGGCGGCGATCGCCTGCGGCGCTGCTTCCGCGAAGGACTTCGCATCGATTAGGACGCGGGTGACGCCGATCTCGGTGGCGCGATGCCGGTCGCCCCGCAGCCGCTCCGTCACGTCGTTCAAGAGGGCGAGCCGGGCGCGCCGCGTGAGGATCGTGACCTCGGTCGACAGGACCTCCGCGTCGAAGACGGTCCCGTCCTTCTTGCGGTTCCGCCAGATTCCGATCATCCGGTCCGTGGGCGTGAGTCTCCCCAGGGCCTCCCGGAGGCGCGGGACATCCTCCTTCGGCCCGAGGTCCCCGAGGGTCATCGCCAGGAACTCGGATCGAGAGTAGCCGTACTTCTGGACCGCCGCGTCGTTCACGTCGAGGAATCGAAGGGTTTCGAGGTCGAAAACCCACATCGGGAGCGGATTCTTCTCGAATAGGAGTCGATAAGACTCCGTTTCCACCGGGGAGCTCCCCTGCTTGTGCCGATCTTCCGTCTCCGTGCGGCCTCCGCGACGGCGACTCGCCCCTTCGCTCCGTGAGCGGGGTGGGCACGGCTGTCCCGTTCGCCGGACGCGGTTTTCCGATGCGGACCTGGCTGCTTAAACATTTCGCGCGAGATGTTCAATCTTGGTTACGACCTAACCAGACCGCACGACGGCGTTCGATGGAGGAAGTCTCGTCATCGGGGTGGGAGTCCGCGGATCACGTCCTGCCCGCCCAGGTGCGGACGCAACACCTTCGGCACGGTCACGCTCCCGTCTGCGTTCTGGAAGTTCTCCAGGACGGCCACCAACCCACGAGAGGTCGCCATCGCGGTTGCGTTCAGCGTGTGGGGGACAAACTTCTCGCCACCGACCTTGCCCGCCCGGATGTTCAGTCGCCGGGCCTGGTAGTCTGTGCAGTTGCTGCAGCTGATCACTTCGCGGTACGCCTGCTGACGAGGAAACCAAGCCTCGATGTCGTACTTTTTCGCCGCGACGGTGCCGATGTCTCCGGTGCAGACGTTCACGACGCGGTACGGGATCTCGAGGGCGCGGTAGATCGCCTCGCCGTTAGCGCGGAGTTTCTCGTGCCAGGTCCAACTGTCCTCCGGGCGGCAGAAGACGAACTGCTCCACTTTGTTGAACTGGTGCATTCGGAACAGGCCCTTCGTGTCCACCCCATGGGCTCCGATCTCGCGGCGGAACTGGGTCGCCAGGCCCGTCAGGGTGACGGGCAGCCGGTCGACGTCGATCACCTCGTCCATGAACATCGCGCCCATCGGATGCTCCGAGGTCGCGATCAGGTACAGGTCCTCGCCATCGATCTTGTACATCACGTTCTCGAAGTCCGTGAGGTCGACGACGCCCTCGTAGGCGGCCCGGCGCATGAGGAACGGCGGGAAGACCGCGGTGAAGCCTTGCTTCACCATGTAGTCCAAGGCGAAGGAGAGCAGCGCCTGGTCCAGGCGGACGAGGTCTCCGAGCAAGTAGACGAATCCGGCGCCCGCGATCTTGCGGGCCCGCTCGAAGTCGGCGAGCCGGAGGGCCTCGAGCAGCTCGCCGTGCGGCCGGAGCTCGAAGTCGACCGTCCGCGGGGTCCCCCATCGGGAGACTTCCACGTTTTCGGAGTCGTCCTTCCCGATCGGGACGCTCCCATGGAGCAAGTTGGGCAGCCGCAAGAGTCCGTCGCGGACCTGCCCCTCGAGTTCCTCGATCCGAAGGTCGAGCGCGGCGATCTTCTTCGGCAACGCCGCGGCTTCCTTGCGCAACTTGTCCGTGTCTTTGCCCGCCTTCTTGGCCTCGGCGATTTCCTTCGTGATCTCATTCCGACGGCGTTTCAGGGCGTCCCCTTCGGCTAGGGCTTTCCGCCATTCCTTGTCCCATTGAATCACGGAGTCGAGGAGCTTCGCTTTGTCCGGCGCGTGGCGCTTGGCCAAGTCCTTGCGGATGACCTCTGGGTTCTCTCGGACGAGCCGGACGTCGAGCATGCCGCGACACGATGCGAGGGAGCCTATTTGTAGGTTCTTCGGGAACGCAGAATTCGAAGGCGTCGCAATGCAGGACGTCGGTGGACGTCACACGATATCGTCGATGATCTCGCGGATTTCTCGGCCGCGGGCCTGCATCGCGAGCTTCACGAGACCGAGGCATGGACGAGCGCCTCGTCCGAGGAACGGATGGTCGCCTCGGTTGGAACGCCCACGATGTGAGTCTCCATTTCCCGGCGTGCCATCTGTTCTTGTTGCGTCATTGAGACAGGCCCCTCCCCAGGCCGCATAAAGGGCTCAGGCAAGTGCGCTTGACCAGGCCGCGGGTTCGCCTTCCGGCGGTGATGGCGTCGGACTCACCCGCGACCGACGTTGAACTCGCGTCCGCCGGGACCTCGCAGCCCCCGGAGGCCGGATGATTGTCACGGGCGATAACCGAGGACGGACACTTATATCGCCACACCGGACACGGATTCGACGAAGGGAACGCCATGCCCCGCCAACGCCTCATCGTCGCCACCCTCCTGTTCCTCGGAGCCTTCGCGGTCATCGCCCAACTCGCCTGGAACACCGCGATCGCCACGAGCGGCCCTTGGTTTTCCACCGCCATCTCGAGGGACGTCTACTCGACCACGATGATCGCGGCGACCGTCCTCGTCGCCGTCCTCGCGGCCCTCGCTTCCGGACAATCCGCCTCCGCGGCCCGGGAGGCCCGTGCCCTCGACCTCCGGTTGAACATCCTCCGCGGCAGCGGTGTCAGCGCATCCGGCTCCGGCGGGATCGACATCGACGCGGACATCGAGGACACCCTCAACGAGATCCTCGGAGGCGTCGACGGCTCGGCCGCCCCGCTCGTGACGATGGACCGGGAGGCCGCCCACGACACGCTCGTCGCCGTCACGACGGAGGGGAAGGCCCTCCGCCAGGACGTCGTCCTAAGAGAAGTCGCCCGGGCGCGTTCGGCCCTGAACAAGGCCAGCTCCCGAATCTGGGGCGCGGTCGCGGGTCCGATGACCGCGGGAATCGTGTTCCTCGGCATCGCCGGGGCGATGCTGCCCGGCTCCGAAGGGTTCGCGGCAAGCCACTACATGACGAACACGGCGCTCATCCTGTTCCTCGGGTACGGCTGGCCCGTCCTCGTCGGATGGGTCGCGGTCGGCCTCGGATTCGCCCGCGCGCAAGAGGGCAAGCACGCACTCGAGTCGAAGTTGGCGTAGCCGTCAGCGGTTCCCCGGCTGTGGCATCATGGAAAGAGCGCGCTGTTCTCGCCTATGCCCGCGGGGAATCCTTGGCCGACGTACGTGATCCGCACGCCATGGGCACTGCCGTCCCCGAGGAGTTACTGCACCTTTTCCGGCATGAGGTCGCCGAGGATCACGCCGATGTCCGTGATGCCCGCTTCTCGAAGGTCATCGAGGCAGTACAGGATGTTCGGCTTGTTCGCGAGCGGGATCAGCTGCTTCGGTCCCGTGTGCGTGAGCGGTCGAAGCCGGGTCCCGTGGCCCCCCCGCCAAGATGAGTCCCTTCATCCCGACACCCCGGACTTGAATCGCGCCGGCGGCACAAAGGTATCGAGGCGCCGCTGCTCCCTCATCGCGGCGATGCCCTCGTCTGCCGGGAGGACCGCGATCCGATGGCGCTTCGCCTTCGCGCTCGAGAGGGACGCGTTCGCGGGCCGCGGGACTTTCAGGTGGAGCTCCGCCGAGCGGACCGGCCGGACCATCTCGGGGTCGAGGCCGAAGGCCTTCACCAGGCGCACACCGAAGTCGTAGTGGCTCATGCCGTCCGCGCCCGCGAGGTGATACACCCCACCATCCGGCACTTTCAGGAGTTGCAGCACTCCCGCCGCGAGGCTGTCCGCGAACGTCGGAGACGCGATCCAATCCGTGGCCACGTCGATCGGCGTTCCGTCTCGGGCCGAGCTGAGGACCCAGGTGGCGAAGTTAAGGTAGGTATCGTCCCAGCCGTAGAGGAGACCCGGGCGCGCGACGAGATGGTCGGCGGTTGCCGCGAGGACGGCGTGCTCGCCCGCGAGCTTCGTCTCCCCGAAGTGATTCACGGGCCTCGGGACGTCCTGTTCGCGGTACCCCCCTTTCGTCCCGTCGAAGACGAAGTCCGTCGAGACGAACAGATACCGCGCCCCCATATCCGTCGCGACCCTCGCGAGGGAGCCCGTCGATCCGGCGTTCACCTGCCATGCGAGGTCCCGCTCCTCCTCGCATCGGTCCACGTCGTCCATCGCCTCGGCGTCGATGACCGCCGACGGCTTCGTCTTGCGGACGAGGGCCATGCCCTCTTCCACGTTTTCCTTAGGGAGTTCGACGTAGTTGATGCCCGGATGCCCCGGCTTCGTTCGTGTGTAGGTGGCAACGACCCGGAACGATTCGCGGGCAAGGGCCGCGACCTTCCCGCCGAGGAGACCGCTACCGCCGAAGACGAGCAAGGTCTCCATGCCCTATGCTTCCGGGTTCGGGGCGGGGATCGGGACGGGCTGCTCGCGGCGGAGTCTCCGCACGAGGTCCCACATTCTCTCGGTGGGCGAACGACGCTCGCCAGGGAGCCGCTGGAACGGTCGAGTGAGTGCCCTCGAAATCATGGAATCATCTTGTTTTCGTCGACCAGGTGACACCGCACATCGGCAATGAATCGAGTCCATCCGTCGTCACTACAAAAGCGTAGCGGCACTTCCGGATGGACGAGTCTCGCGTTCTCACCGTCCTCGTCCCCAAGAGGATCCGGGACGCGATTCCGTACGGTCCGGGCGAGCCGCCGTGTGCGCTCTTGTGCTCACGGTGGCCCGAAAAGCAGATATACAATCCCGACAAGCCAGGAGTGCGGGCGGAGGCCTACGTTGGGGCGTACAAACAGAGCATGGGGCATCGTCCTCGTGGTGGTACTCGTCTCGGCGGGCGCCTGGTTTTCGGTGGCCCCGACGCGAGCCGATTCGAACGGATTCCAATTCTCTGCCGCGGGCGATTTCGGCGCTTGGGATGGTTTTCGAGCCACTTTGGGAATCCTGAACACATCGGGCTCGGACTTCGCCCTGGCCATCGGCGACCTGAGCTACGGTGGGTTCACCGGGTACGCGCCCAACACAACGGAAGGGGGATGGTGCGCCAAGTTCCACAAGTACTTTTCCAACGTGATCATCCTCGCGGGGAATCACGACACCGGAGCGTTTCCGCCTGGAGAAGGCAGCATCAACAATTTCACGAAATACTGTCCCTTCCCGACGAGCCTCCGGACTCCGGTTTTCGGGCAGTACGGGAAACAGTACTACTTCGATTTCCCGCGAACGAACCCGCTTGCGCGGTTCATCTTCCTCTCACCCGATCTCGTGTACGTCGTCGATGACGGAGAACATTACACATACAACGTGAACTCGACGCGGTACCTGTGGACGCAGTCCGCGATCGACCAAGCTCATGCCGCCGGCATCCCTTGGGTGATCGTGGCGTTCCACAAGAGCTGCATCGCTGCCGGAGAGCACGCCTGCGAGACCGGGACGGATATCTTGAATCTCCTGCTGCGAGAGAAGGTCGACTTGATCCTGAATGCGCACACGCACAACTATGAGAGGAGCAATCAGCTGGCCGTGACCGATAGCTGTGCCGGGATCCAGCTCCACAGCTACAACGCGGGATGCATCGTGCATGACGGCGCCGATGGGAAATACCAGCGGGGCGCCGGACCGGTCCTCGTCATCCAAGGGACCGGGGGCCGGGCACTCGACGTCTTCAACAAGGCCGATCCGTACTCGGGCTACTTCGCGGCACACATGGCAACGGATACGGAGGGCGCCGGGATCGGAGTCGTCACATACAAGGTGTACCCGGACCGAATCGTCGAGGAG
>VBMC01000293.1 GCA_005879015.1 Methanobacteriota archaeon | reverse complement strand
GTAAATGCGCCCGCAAAGAAACCTTCAACAAGTTTGACTCGCTCCGCTCGGCTGAGCCGCCACTTGAGGAGAAGCCTCCGAATCAGATAGCTAATCACGAAGAAGAGGTCAATAGCATACCCGAACTTCCAGATCCACCCCATCGCGACGGTGGCCGAAATGTCGAAGAGGAGGTACAAGATTATGAGGAAGAAGCCAGGGATAATCACCAGGTTGAGGACATCCCGGTCCGGCCTTTCTTAATTGACAAGCATGCCGAAACCCCAATCGCTCCATATCGGCATAGTCCCGCGGCGATTCAAGACATCGGGGTTGCGTTGCCGTGGGCAGTGGATTCGATTTGCGGGGACGCGGGTAGCAACATAGAAATACCCACCGTCTCGTAGCTCGCGACCGAGGCGCATCATGCCCCTCGACCTGGACCTCAGCAAACTCCGATTCGGGACCGAACTGCTCAAGCGCGGCTTCGCGAAGATGCAGAAAGGCGGCGTCGTGATGGACCGGTGATGGCCGTCGAGCGCGTCCCGGCGGACATTCGCGCCGCGGGCGGGGTCGCGCGGATGGCGGATCCCGTCAAGATCCAGGAGATCATGGACGCTGTCACGGTCCCGGTGATGGCCAAGTGCCGGATCGGCCACGACGCCGAAGCAAGGGCCCTGGAGTCCTTGGGCGCCGACATGATCGACGAGTCGGAGGTGCTCACCCCCGCGGACCCGTTCTTCCACGTGAACAAGAAGGCCTTCGAGGTGCCTTTCGTCTGCGGCGCGCGGAGCCTCGGGGAGGCCGTCCGCCGGATCTGGGAAGGCGCCGCGATGATCCGGACCAAAGGAGAAGCCGGGACCGGCGACGTCGTGGAGGCCGTGCGTCACATCCGGCTCGTGACCGCCGCGATCGCCGAGCTGAAAGCCATCGACAACGACCGCCTCTACGCGGTCGCCACGAAGTTCTCGGACAGTTACACGAGATTACTGAAAGAGGTCCGGACAGCCCACGGGCAACAGGACGCCGTCCGCCAGATGGGCCAGGGCCGAGATCGCCTGCCGTTCCATCGAATTCCGTTTTTCCATCGGACGGTCCAGCAGGCCGGGCGTGTCGAGGATTTGATAGCGGTCCAGTCCCCGGTCGACGTGACCGAGCGACACGCGTTTCGTCGTGAACGGATAGTCCGCGATCTTGGGCCGGCCGGTGGAGACCGCGCGGACGAAGGAGC